>JAHDDA010000015.1:0-1640 GCA_020629595.1 Chitinophagales bacterium | reverse complement strand
TGTAAGGTTGCCAATTTTGAGCAATTTTATTTAACTCAGCAAAAAGTTCTTTTTGTTTTTTAGCTTTTGGTTCATACAATTGTATCATAGCTTGGCGAATACCTAAATCTTTAACTGGAAAAACATTTGCTCTATTCAAAGCAAACATCAATATCATTTGAACCGTCCACTCGCCTACCCCTTTTATTTGCGTTAAATCAGAAATTATAGTTTCATTATCAGACAATTCCCAGTTTCTCTCAAACCAATTATGCTCAATAAACGTTTCGGCAATGTTGTGTAAATATTGGCTTTTTTGTTTCGACATTCCTACGGTTCGTAAATCTTCAATTGGTGTTTCAAGCAACAACTTAGGCATAGGAAAAACATTGCCAAACATTGCTTCAAACCGAGCATAAATGGTTGCCGCTGCTTTAACCGAAAGTTGTTGCCCTACAATTGCTCTTAACAATTCGGGATAAATATTGGCTTGCGTTTCAATGTTGGGTAATTCTATTAAAGGTAAAATAGTAGCTAACTTTTTATCTTTACTTAAATGTTCAATTATTTTTTTGTGTTTCTTATTTTCTGGCATTTTACCTTTGAGCTGTTTAAATTATCAATAAAAGTAAAACAATGTTTGAAAACATAGCACCAAATACCTTTGAAGCCCTAATAAATTCTTTAGAAGATGCTGTTATATTAGATGTACGTTCGGAAGCAGAATTGATTGATGGAAGTATTGAAGGTCATATAATGATTGACATAAATAGCCCAGATTTTTATGCTCAAATTGAAGAGTTGGATAAAGAAAAAACATATTTAGTTTATTGTCGTTCGGGGCAAAGAAGTATGCGTGCTTGTATGGAATTATCGGATGAAGGGTTTGAAAAGTTATACAACTTAGCTGGTGGAATTAAGGCTTGGAATGCATATAAAGGCGTTTAAATTATTAGGTTTTAATTTCCATTATGTCGGAAAAAGATAAAAGTAAGAAAGAGCAAAAGGTAAATTATTTCGATAGAATTTTTAAAGAAAATTCACAAGCAATTTTTGCCTTTTTTGTTGAACCTCGTTTAAATTTCAAGGTAATTGAAGCTATTCCAATAGCCGATAAATTAACCAAAACCATAGAACGAGAAACAGATTTTTTATACAAGCTAAAAACTGAAGAAGGTGAAGTATTGATTTTGCATATTGAATTTCAAGTGAAAAACGATAAGCAAATGATTTACCGAATGGCAGAATATTATGGATTACTAATTAAGAAATTCAAATTACCTGTAAAGCAAATTGTATTATATTTGGGAAGAGCAAAGGCAAATATGCCAAGCCAATTGAAACCTAACGAAGTATTCACAGGTTTTGATTTAATAAGTTTAAATGAATTGAATGTTGATGATTTTTTAAGTTCGCAAATACCTGAAGTTGTGTTATTGGCTTTTTTAGCCGATTATGATAAAAATAAAAGCGAAGCAATTTTAAAGCGAATAGTTAGTAATATTCAACAAAATTCAAAAACAGAAAGCGAGCTAAAGCAATATATTAAACAACTTATTTTACTTTCTAAATTAAGAAAATTAGAAAACGTAACCTTTAAAATATTAGAAAATATGCCCATAATAATAGATATAGAAGATCACGTACTTTATAAAAAAGGA
>JAHDDA010000330.1 GCA_020629595.1 Chitinophagales bacterium | reverse complement strand
TGGTTGAGAACTCCGAAAAAGAGTTGATAATTATTGAAGTTCAAAATTCACACGAATTAGACCGGCAGGCGACCCTGTATTTTTTGAGGATACTATTCGGTATTTCAAAAGCGATAACTGAGCATATAAAAGAAGGTGAAGCCTACTCCAAAATCAAGAAAGTAATTTCCGTAAATATTATTTATTTCAATTTAGGGCAAGGTGCAGATTATGTTTATCGAGGTACAACTAATTTTAGAGGTGTTCATCAAAACGATGAATTACAATTAAGTCCAAGTCAAAAAAAGCTATTTGGAAAGGAAACAATCGCTGAATTGTACCCAGAGATTTATTTAATCAAGGTCAATCAGTTTGATGACATTGCAAAAGATACCTTAGACGAATGGATTTATTTCTTTAAGAATAGTGAGATAAAACCCAATTTTAAAGCCAAAGGATTAGAAGAAGCGAATCAAAAATTAATGGTAGCGAACCTACCAAAAGAAGAGCGAAAATCCTATGAACGATATTTAGATAATTTACGATACCACGCAAGTATTGCAGAGACGTTAAAATTTGAGGCAGAGGAGAAAATTAAATTAAATAACTCAAGAGATATTGCAAAAAGATTAAAAAATATAGGTACATCAATCGAAGTGATAATGGAAGCAACTCAATTATCAAAAGAAGAAATCGAAAAATTATAAAAATAAGCTATTAGGCAACTAAATATATTTTCACAAAATAACTTGGATGCGAAATATGACACTTTAAATTTTATAGATATTAATGGCTTAAAACAACATAGCAATACTAACAAAAAGTAAGTTTAACAAAGTGGGCTTACTAAAAGTTAATTCCTTTTTTTAGGAACCCAAGCAGAAGTAACTTTTACAATTATTGGTTGATTGCCCGCTTCGTCTGTTATTTCAACTTCAACCTCCATCTCGCCTTTATCGTTGTTTTTAATAAACGCCAATTGTTCGTTTGTTAACTTTACAACGCCACGCATACTACCTGTTGAACGTTTCACAAATTTGGCATCAATGCTTTTAACCAATGGAATTTTATTTTTATCAACATTTACAGCCATAATCATTACGCCCAAAGTTTCTGCCAATAAAACCATACCACAAGCATGTATTTGCTTTAAATGATTTTGAACTTTTCGTTTGTTAGCGATTGTTGCTATCCATTCTTGCGGTTCTGTTTTTTCAAATTTTATACCTGCTTTACCAACAAAAGGAACTGTAGAACCCAATACAAAATTCCTTGCAGTATTTTGTATGAAATTTGGTAATCTATCTATTTTTTCTAAGGCTAAAGCTAATTGACTTTTCATTTATTATTGTATTTAAATGCTAATTTACAGAAATAGGTTTATAATTAATGTTTATATTTAAACCAAATCGAATTGTTAAAATCACTAATATAAACAAAAGAAACTATAATGTTAAGAATATATGTTTTACTCGTCTTTTTATTGGGCGGAATAATAAATGCTCAAACTGTTGATGAAGCAGCTTTGTTTGCATTTGATAATCACAGCCAGGGAACAGCAAGATCAATGGCAACAGGAAATGCCTTTGGTGCATTAGGTGCAGATGCCGTTAGTTTTGTATCAAATCCTGCTGGTTTAGGATTTTATAGACACAGCGAATTTAGCTTTAGCCCACAAATAGCAAATACATTTGAAAGTAGCGAACTGTTTAATAATACGGCAAGCAATAATGTGGCAAAATTACAATTAGGAAACATTAGTTATGTGCGTTCTTTGAAAACAAGTGTAAATTCGGGTTTAAAGTTTTTGAACTGGGGTTTTGCTTATAATCAGCGTGCTAACTTTAGAAGTAAGCGAACTATAAATGCTTTTAATTATAATACTTCCGTAATTGATTTGTACCGTATTCAGGCAAATCAAAGTGGTTACGATCAATTTGATTTATCAAATGAAAATTTTGATAATTTAGGTGTTCAAGATTTTCCAATATATGGCGCTTATCAGGCGTATTTATTGAATCCTTCTGATGATGGCTCTTTAAATAATTTTACAAGTGTTGTGAATAGTGGACGTATTCAACAGCGTGAAGAAAACAGAACTAGAGGAAGAGTTAGTGAAATTTTATTAGCTATTGGTGGAAACGTAAATGACTTTGTTTATTTTGGTGGAACTGTTGGTTTGCCTATTTATAGCTATGCTTCAAGAAATACATTAATAGAAACAGATGTAAACAATGAACATCCTCAATTTGATAGTTTGTATGCTTCAGAATATGTTGAAGCCAATGGAGTGGGGGCTTTTGCAAAACTTGGCGTAGTAGTACGTCCTGTTGATTGGTTGCGTTTAGGGGCAAGTTTACACACAGGCGAAAATATAAATCTTTCAACTAGTCAAGCCGATAGTATTTATGCCGAAACTTATGATACTGATGGAAACTTTATTGCTTCTGGCTTAACTATTAATTCTGGAAGTTTTGCTTATCGTTTAAGAACTGCACCAAAACTTACTTTGAGTGCTGCTACATTTATTAAAAAAAGAGGGTTTTTATCTTTAGATGTTGATTTTGTAAATTATTCGAGATTAAAATACAGAAAATCTGCATTTTCGGATAATGATGATACGGCATTTTTTGAAGCAATCAATCAAGATTTAGATGATACTTATAAGCCAGCATTAAATGTTCGATTAGGAGGCGAATATGCAATGAAAAAGTTTAGATTAATGGGTGGTTATGCAGTTTATGGTTCTCCGTATGAAAATACCAGTTCATTTTCAGCTACTAATATTGCAAGTGTTGGATTTGGAACAAGGTTGCAAAACTTTTCTTTTGATTTGGCTTTACAACAAACATTTTACACTTATGGTTATAAGTTGTA
>JAHDDA010000329.1 GCA_020629595.1 Chitinophagales bacterium | reverse complement strand
TTTTGGGTTTGGGTGTATAGTTTGTGGGCTAGTTGTATAGCAAATTCAAAAAGTTCTTGATAGGTACTTAGTAAGCGTTGTTTGGTATCTTTTAAAATAGCTTTACTTCTATTATCAATTATAAGTTTGATAGCATTTTTTAGATAACTTAAACATTTAATTTTAGTTTTTTCATCTTCAGTTTTTTGTAATAAAAGTTGGCTGTAAATAAAAATTGACCTGGGTAATTCATAAGGGCAAATAATAGCATCTTCCTTTATTTTTAACAAGTCAATATCTGAATCAATATACAAGTTTTTAATAGCTAATTCAATAGTTTCTATGGCTGAAGCGTACTCATTTACTTTTTTATATGTCTCGGCTAAACTATTATAAAAGTCACCTCTTGGCTTATTAACGGTTTTAGTATAACTTTTATTTTCTTCAATAGCTTTCTTAAAATAATTAATTGCCAAAGAATATTTTTTTACTTCTTTATAAGCCATTCCCAAAGCATTATAGCTGAATGCCCAGCTTTTAGGTGCAATAGTATGTCTTAATTTCTTTCTTTCTATTATAGTCAATATATCTTCAGCTTCTTTAAGTGCATATTCAATTTTTGCTTTATTTTTTGCCTTAACACAGGTAATTAATTCATTGAGTTTATACATCAATAAGTAAGAATATAAATGTACACTTCCAAATTCATTTATTTCACCTTGAATAATTTCACTAGATTTAGCTATTGCTTTTAGTGCCAAATCAAATTTTTCTGTAGCAGTATATATCTGAGATTGAATATTAAAGTCAATATGCTTTAAACTGTTAATTTTAAATTTTTTTCTTAATTCTACACTCTTATTTTGCCAAATTTGAGCAGTTTCAAATTCATCTAAATTGTAAAGCGTCATAGCCATATTTCCATACAAGCTAGCCAAGCCAATTTTTCCTGTATTTTTACTACTTTGTTTGGCATTAAGAGAAACTTTTTGATACTCAAGAGCTTTTTGAAAATTAGTTAGGTAGTTATACAAAAGCCCTAAATTATTCGATGAAGCTCCAATAAGTTCTGTATATTTTGTTTTTTGAGAAAATGAGAGTACATTATTAAGTGTATTTAATGCTTTTTCATATTCTCCTTTATTAGTGTAAAAAACGCCTAACCAATTTTGTAACTCATAATAAGATTTTTTTTCTGAACTACAAAGGTCTGATGCTTTTAACAGTTGTTCAATTGCCAATTCATTTTTGTGTAGATTATAATAAGTTCTAACTATTTGAATGGTTAAATCTGCATAACTTTTCCAGTTTTTTAATTGCTCTAATACATTTAGGAAAGCGCCTCTTTCTATAACCAAATTATACTTCCTTTGGTCATATAGTTTTTGTGTTTCTTGAATGTACTTAGACACAAACTCTGGTGTATATTTTTCCATAATTAAGAGATTATTAAAAATATAAATAAAGGTAGGAAACTAAATTGGGAATAAAGCACAACGGGAGTAGGGTTTTAAGTAAAAAAAGAAGAAAACCCTAAAAACAAAGAATGGTTTATCGTTTGCCAGTAATGATTAGTAGTATGTTTCTAAGGTTTTCTTCCGCATCTAATTTTCAAGATACGTGGTGTTTTTGATTGCAACACAAGCTACGACATATTGTAATAGTAGGCTACTTTTTGAAATGCATAAAAAAAGAGAAAGTTTTTTCTATATTTCTAAAATAACCCCAATAGTTGGCTGGAAAATACCATTGGCATCTTCTACGGCTCTTAACTGATAACGGCTTGGGTCATCGGGATTTATTAAAGGTTCACCTGTTTCGGTATCGGTGTCTATTACTAAAAATGGCTTACCTGACACAGAAAATCCATAAACATTCTGAATATCTAAGAATAAATTGAAAGCAAACTTTTTGAAAAACCATTTTTTATCAATTCTAATATCTAACTGGTGATAAGCTCCTATGCGTTCTTGATTTAATCGGTTGTAATCTGGCACGCCCTCTCCTCTAGCATCGTAAATGGCACGAAGCGAAGAAAGTTCTAAATTATCGGGTGTAAAAGGTGCTCCACTCGAAAACAACCACTTTGCCCCAACTTCCCAATTCTTTTTAAATTGTTTTCCACCTGTAAGCGAAACCGTATGGCGATTATCCCAAGAAGAAGCGACAAATTCGCCGTTTTTATCTTCAAATTGCGACCAAGAAAGCGTGTAAGCTAACAAACCATAAAAACCTTTGTATAATTTTTGCTGGAATAAAAACTCCATTCCATACGAACGCCCTTCAGAATTTGACACAAATTCATCATCGCCAATAACGCCAAAATCGCCACCCAAATTTGCCAATGAAATAGAATCTCGAACCGAGAAAGGATAATTATTATATTTTTTGTAAAAACCTTCCAAAGTAAAACGTGAATTATTCAGCGTATTCAATTCAACGCCACCAACCACGTGTCCACAACGAATGTATTTCATATTATCACGATTCACAAACTCGCCATTTTGTTTATAGCCCAAAACTGTAAAAGCTGGTAATTGGTAATACAAACCTGTGTTGGCGTTCAAACTTATGTTATCGGTTAAAACATAACTTGCTGAAAAACGTGGTGCTGTTTGCCTAAACAGGTTCTTCATATTATCGTTGTAGGCATTTCCCCAAGCATTTAAACCTGCCGAAAGCGTCAATCTATTATCTAAAAATGAACGGCTAACTTGTGCAAATAAACCATATTGATTTATAGGCAATTTCGATTCGTATTGAATTTCTGGTTCAGGACTTGAAAGGTTTAGATAACGGCTGGTTTCGTTGGTGTAAATAGCATTTTCAAAGCCAACTCCTGCCGTAATTTTATAGCCATTTATTCGGGTAATATTTTCAATTCG
>JAHDDA010000328.1 GCA_020629595.1 Chitinophagales bacterium | reverse complement strand
AAATCTACAAAGGAATTAATTTTTCGGAATAAGTAAATTAAATCTATTTAAATACTTTCCTTTGTAATTGGTACAAATTAAAGCCATTGTTTTTATTGGAAATTACATTTTGGATTGCCTTATTTGCTTTTATACATTCGTATATTTTGTACCCAATTATTATCCAATTTTTAGCTAAAAACGATTTTGAAAAAGAAGCAAGATTTACAAACTATCAACCCACAGTACATATTTTAATAGCCGCTTACAATGAAGAAGCAGTTATTGGTGAAAAACTAAAAAGCATTTTTCAAACAACTTATAATAAAAACTTCATTCAAATTCACATTGGTTCAGATGCTTCTA
Source organism: Chitinophagales bacterium (assembly GCA_020629595.1). Lineage (GTDB taxonomy): Bacteria > Bacteroidota > Bacteroidia > Chitinophagales > UBA2359 > JAHDDA01. The sequence goes on along the minus strand of JAHDDA010000328.1, from coordinate 2,524 downwards.
CCGATAAAACAGATGAAATAATTCAGCAATTTGCGAATAAAGAAATCAATATTAATTTTAAACGCTTTGGAGGACGAAGTGGTAAGCCGCACATTATCAACACTTTAGCCGATTTGATTTCTAAGGAAAACGAAAACGATATTTTTATAATTACCGATGCTAATGTGATTTTTACGCCTGCAACTATTTCAGAATTAGTAAAAAAATTACAAGCAGACAAAGTAGGTTTGGTAGGAAGTATTGTAAAAAATTTTCAACATAAAAACAATCAGGTTGCCGATGTTGAGAGTATTTATATAAACAGAGAAAATAAAATAAAACTGGCAGAAAGCAATTATTTAAAAGCAGTAATTGGTGTTTTTGGCGGTTGTTTTGCTGTAAAAGCACAATATTTTACGCCAACACCACAAGGTTTTATTGCCGATGATTTTTTTACAACCTTAGAAGTCATAAGACAAAAAAAACAGGTTTTAATTGCCGAAAAAGCTATTGTTTACGAAGATTTACCCGATTCAATGCAGGTAGAATTTAAACGTAAACGCAGAATTTCAGCAGGAAATTTTCAAAATATGAAGCACTTTTGGAAATTATGGGTTTTCCCTTTTACTAAAGCTGGGTTTGGCTTTTTTTCACACAAAATACTACGTTGGTTAAGCCCAATTTTTATGCTCATTATTTTTATCAATGGAAGCATTTTATTTTTCAATTATCAGAAAGGTATTTATGTTTTTGCTGTTTTGGCATTTTTATATTCTGTGCTAATTATGTTTTTGAAAAAAGTATTTCCAAATAGTTTTATATTTAAAAATAAGCTAATTAGTGCTATCGCCTATTTTCTATATATGAATTTAGCCCTACTTTTTGGCTTATTCGATTTTTTAAAAGGCATAAAAACCAATACTTGGGAAAGAACAGAAAGGACAACTTCATCTATCAACTAACATCTATCAATTTTACACTCAACTATGATAGCGTTTTGAATTGCAGACGCTAAGTCCCTATCTGAGCTAAAAAATTTAATTTTACTATAAAAATTCGACTTTGAATAAAGAAATCCTAAGACTTGCCATTCCCAATATTATAAGCAATATTTCAGTGCCATTATTGTCGGCAATTGATTTAGCATTAATGGGGCATCAAGGAAAAAACACGCCTTTGTTAATTGGTGCAATTGCCATAGGTTCGGGTATTTTTAATATGTTGTATTGGGGTTTTGGTTTTTTACGAATGGGTACAACAGGTTTAACCGCCCAAGCCTACGGAGCAAAAAATGAAACAGAAATTAGTAAATTATTAGGACAAGGTGTTTTTGTAGCCTTTGTTTCGGCATTATTCCTATTAATTTTTCAATATCCACTGGGCGAAATGTGTTTTTGGATTATGGGAACAGAAGCGGGAACACCAACTTATGAGTTTGCAAAATCATATTTTTTTATACGAATTTGGGCAGCACCAGCAGTTTTATTGTTAAATGTTTTGAATGGTTGGTTTTTCGGAATGCAAAACGCCCGTTTTCCGATGTGGATTGTTATTGCCATAAATATTGTCAATATCTTTTTCAACCTACTTTTTGTAATTTATTTTAATATGCAAGTTGAAGGAGTGGCTTACGGAACTGTATTAGCTCAATATGTTGGTTTATTGGTGGCTATTTTCTTTTTTACAAAAAATTATTTTAAGTATGCTGAAAAAATAAAAACAGTTTTTGAGTTTAGCTTAGTAGAATTTAAACGCTTTTTTATAGTAAACAGAGATATTTTTATTCGTACGGTTTGCTTAATAATAACTTACACATATTTTACGAGAGCCTCAACTTTAGCAGGCGAAATTTTACTTTCGGTAAATACCATTTTACTACAATTACACTATATTTCTTCTTATGCCATTGATGGATTTGGCTTTGCTGCCGAAAGTTTAGTAGGAAAATATGTAGGAGCAAAAAATGTAAATCAGCTAAGGAAAAGTGTAAGGCTTTGCTTACTTTGGGGAATGGCATTTTCCAGTTTGTTTGCCATAGTTTATGGAGTTTTTGGTACACAAGTAGTTGGCTTTTTTGCTGAACACCAAGCCGTAATTGATACATCAAAAATTTATGTTATTTGGCTGGTTATAGCTGTTTTAGTAGGAGCTCCTGCCTTTATATGGGATGGTATTTATATTGGTGCAACAGCTTCGGTAAGTATGCGAAATAATATGTTAATCGCCACATTTTTATGCTTTTTTCCTACTTATTTTATCTTAGTTCAATACTTTGAAAACCACGCACTTTGGTTAGCAATGATTGCTTATATGTTGGCTCGTAGTATTGGTCTTTGGCTTTTAGCTGAAAGGAAGATTTATAAAATTTGAATATGAAATATAGTTAGGTTTTATGTTTAAATTCATAAAGTTTTCCCACCATATAAGCCAATAGATGATATTTGTTAGATGAGAGATGATAAAAGTGGCATAGTTTTTACAGAAGTGTTGATAAAATAGGACATTTGCTCATATTTTCCACATACACCCTTTTTTGATGTGTTGA
>JAHDDA010000014.1:16614-18039 GCA_020629595.1 Chitinophagales bacterium | reverse complement strand
TTATCAAAATTTGCATCTAGTTCTTCTAATTGCTGAATGGCTTTTGCACTTCTTCGTCCACTTTTACAGTGAATAATTACTTTTTTATCTTTACTAATTTTATGTGCTGAATCTAAAACAGCATTTAAAGGAATTAACTCAGCTCCTAAGTTAGCAATATCATACTCAAAAGGTTCACGCACATCAATTAACTGAAAATCTTCGCCTCTTGTTTGTAAATCATATAAATCATTTACAGAAACCTCTTTTACATTGGTAATATTGGTTGGAGTAATGCCACAAAACTGTTGATAATCAATTAATCCTTCAATTTTGGTAGTAGGATTTGGCTTTACTTTTAAAATTCTGGTTTCAAAACTTGCCGAATCGAAAAGGAATAAACGACCAACTAATGGCTGCCCTACTCCAGTTAATACTTTAATTGTTTCGCTTGCCTGCATACTTCCAATTATTCCTGGAATTACGCCAATAACACCACCTTCGGCACAATTAGGCACTAAGCCAGGTGGTGGTGGAGTTGGAAATAAATCACGATAGTTTGGTCCTCGAGTTCCATCTTCATACTCATAATTGAAAACAGAAACTTGCCCTTCAAATCTAAAAATTGAAGCGTAAATGTTTGGTTTTCCAGCTAAAACACAAGCATCATTTACTAAGTAGCGAGTAGGAAAATTATCTGTTCCATCAGCAACGGCATCATATTGCGAAACCAATTCTAAGGCATTCTCTGAAGTGAATTTTGTGTTATGCACTTCTATTTTAATGTGTGGATTTAAGGCTTCTAACTTCTTTTTAGCAGTTTCTGCCTTTGAATTTCCTACATCATTTACATTAAACAAAATCTGACGTTGTAAATTACTTTCATCTACCACATCAAAATCTACTATGCCAATTCTACCAACTCCTGCTGCTGCTAAGTATAATAAAACTGGGCTTCCTAAACCACCAGAACCAATTACTAAAACACTTGATTCTTTTAATTTTTCTTGCCCTTCTAATCCAAATTCTGGAATGGTGATATGGCGGGCGTATCTTGCTAATTCTGCTGAATTTAATGTACTCATTTTATGTAATTATTAATTATCAATTGTAAATTATCATCTAGGCTACTCCTCCTGCAATTGCTGGAACAATGCTAATTACTGAATTTTCTGCTACGGTTGTTGCAGTTCCTCCTGTATCGTTTATGTCTTCTTCGCCAACATAAATACGAATAAAAGAACGAATATTTTTTTCATCGTCTAAAATATGTTTTGCTAAACCTGTGTGTGTTCCCACAAGGTCTAAAACTGCTTCTTGCACTGTTTCGCCTTTAGCTTCAAAGCTTGAATTGTTATCAGTAAATTTTCTTAATGGAGTTGGAATAATGATTTTTGCCATCTTTTTATAAATTTTAAGTGTTTAATTTTTAGTTATTAGTTAAGG
>JAHDDA010000014.1:11610-16514 GCA_020629595.1 Chitinophagales bacterium | reverse complement strand
TCTGCTTTCATATAGGCAAAAGGCGAAATTTCAAACCTGCGTCTTTGGTCGCCTTCTTTTGAATTTTCGACTATTTGTGCCTCCACAACAATTCTATCGCCATTTTCATCTTCTGTACCATAAAAGAAACCACAACATTCATTGGGAAATGTAGTTTCTGCATCGTGTATCATTAGCTCTAAGGCTTGTTTTTCTATTTTAATCATTTATTTTAGATATTTAGATTATTAGAATTGAGACTGTGAGATTTTGAGTCTATGAGATTTTGAGTAGGAAAAGACTTCTCATAATCTTAATTTGTTATCATCTCACATCTATCCAAATATATGTTTCATTACTTCCGAATATTTTTCGGCATTATCGGCAAAGGTGGTTACAATAACACCTTCATCAATTTTTTCAGCAATTTGAATTGCACCTAATAGGTTTGCCGCTGCCGATGGACTTACCAATAAGCCTTCTTTTTCAGCTATTTTTTTTACTAAATCAAAACTTTCAAGCGTATCGACTTCCAAAAATTTATCAGCTATATTTCCATCATAAATTTTAGGGACAATAGCAGTTTCTAAATGCTTCCAACCTTCTAAACCGTGCATTGGATTATTGGGTTGTAAGGCAATACATTCAATATTTTTATTTAGTTCTTTTAAGCGGCGAGTAGTTCCCATAAATGTTCCTGTTGTACCTAAACCTGCGACAAAATGAGTAATTTCTTGCTTGGTTTTCTCCCAAATTTCTACGGCAGTTCCGTTGTAATGTGCTTTCCAATTATTTTCATTGGCATATTGGTCGGCATAAAAATATTTTTCAGGTGACTTAGAAACCAATTCTTTTGCTCTCAATTGCGCACCATCAGTTCCTTCAAAACGTGATGTATAAATAATGTTTACACCTAAGGCTTCTAAAATTTGTTTTCTTTCTTGCGAGGCATTTTCGGGTAAACAAAGCGTTATTGGAATACCCAAAGCTGCTCCAAATGTGGCATAAGCAATGCCAGTATTTCCAGAAGTAGCATCTAATAATTGTTTTCCGCTTCCTAATTCACCATTTAAAATTGCTTGTTTAATTATGTTAAACGCAGGTCGAGCTTTTACGCTTCCACCCATTTGTTGATATTCTAACTTAGCTAAAATTTTAACTTTGGGTTTATTATAAACATTGGTAATCGGAAATAAGGGTGTGTTTCCTACGAAAGCCTCAATTTTAGTAAGCTTTTGTTTTAACTCTATATTAATATTTTCTTTAAATGCCACCATAAGAAATTAATTTTAAAGATTTCGGCTTCGGTTCATTACAATTGTTATTCACTTAGCCTAAAACAAGTTTTTAGACATAAAAAAAAGCCTTCCCAAATTACTTCGGAAAGGCTCAAGTTTTTATGTTTTGCTACTTAGTTAAAAATGGACATAAAATTACGAGTCAATCCGATTGGAAAGACAACAGCAACAACAACAGCAAACAGCCATCAATGTATTGTATGTAATTTTTGTACTCATTTAATGCCAAATATATATTCTAAATATTGAAACTTGCAAGTTTTTGTTATTTTTTTTCTTTTTGTAAAAAATATCTAATTCCAAAAGAAAAATCGAAATGCCAGTTTGTTAAGGTAACATTTGTGATATGTGTTTTTGTATTATTGAGCCTTAAAATACTTGGCTTAAATGTAATACCAAATGATTCGGAAAGTTGATAAGTAAAATTTGGTTCTATGCCAATTCCATAAGAAAATTTAGGTGCAACTAAGGCTTCAGATTCATTTGTAAAATACAATATGTCGCTATTTTCATTTAAGCTTGTACCTCTTTGGTTATAAGTATAATTTAATTGCCCTAAGAACATTAGATCTAAGGTTAATTTTTTAAATTCAAACCTTGTTCCTAAAGCTAAGGGAACATTTATTTGCTTGAATCTATTATAATTTACAATATTTCTTAGTGCATTCCCATCGACTAAAATATTATTTTCATTTACATACAAACTATCTGAAAGTGAAGAATATTTGAATTTTAGACGATTTGATGTATAGGAAATTCCCGTAGAAACAATAATTTGCTGTCTTGAATGAAAAACTTGATTAATTCTTAAAGATACAGAATTTCCAAAGTGATTTTTATACAAGTTATTTAGTCTGTTTGTTAAAATTGAATTTTCAGATGAACTTGACTTAAAATTAGTAACACCAGAATTAAATCCACTAAAAGCTGAAATTTCAAAATGATACCTGTCAATTTTATCTCCAGGAATTTTAACTTCTTTTACTTTCTTTTTTCCAAAAGCTGTTTTGTTTAGTAATTTATCTCTCATTCGGTTTGCTTGCTTATTAGAAACCGATCTATTGTTTCCCTTTTCAATTATTGATTTCTTTTTTAACTTTTTATCTTCGTTTTCTGAAGTAAAATTCTGTTCAGAATTCTCTTCAGTTTCTGTTAAAACAACACTACTATCTTCATTAATTTCTTGATTCAAGTTATGTTCTCTTTGAATTTCATTTTTTGAATTACTTGAATCTAATGATTCTTTATTTGTGATAGTTTTGGTAATTTCATCTGAAACTAAGTCTTTTTTTTCTAAAGTGGACATTTCTACTTCCTTTTCAATTTCAGATTTTGTTAGCTCAATTTTAGTAATTTTTTCTTTATCTAAGTTTTCTTCAGCTTGGCTTTCTTCTACAGAATTACTTGAAACTATTGATACTTTATTAGTATTTGTTTCGATGTTTTCATCTGAAATAAAATCTGTATTTTCTGAAGCAGATATTTCAATTTTATCTTTTATTTGAGCATCATTTGTTGTAGCAACAAAATTAGTTTTCTTATTTTCAAGAACTATATTATTTAGTTTACTTACATAAGTCTCTTGGTTATAATTTTCATTGTTTGATTGTATTTTTGACCTACTTTCAGCAACTTCGAACTGATTTATAGTAACTTTTTCTGAAAAATTATTATTTGAAATATTTACTTTTTTATCTGATTTTTTTTCAATATTTCTTGAATTACTTTTTGATTTCTCAATCTTATTATTATCGTTCTGAATAGCTAATGGCTCTGATGATTCATTATTATCAATTTCTTTTTTTACAAGTGGTTTCCTTTCTAACTTAACTTTTTCAATTAATGTATTTTCAATTTTATTTACATATTCTTTTTGTTCTATTTCATTTTTTTCAAACTCAACAGTTGTTTCTTCAACATAATTATTAAAAATGAAGAATGTAATTATTGTAGATAAAACAACAATACCAAAAATAAAAAAAAGCTTCCTATTACCAATAATATTATTAGGAGAAATGATTACAACATCGTCATCTAACTCCTTTTCGATACTTGCCCAAAGAGCATCGGCATCTATCCCTTCTTTTGAAGGTTTATTATTTATATGTTTTCTGTATTTATCGAAAAAACTCATATTGAATCTGCCATTAATAGTAGTAAAATTACATTTAGTAAAACATCATCAACTTTTAAATTTTCCTTAATCCACTTCTTAGCTCTAGAAAGTTTTTGCCTTGAAAGTGATTCTTTCAATTCTAAAATTAATGCTATTTCTTTGTGAGAAAAACCATCGATAATGTATAAATTAAAAACTTCGTAGTATTGTTTTGGCATTTTCTCCAAAGTCTTTTTCAAGTCTTTCAAATTTATTTCATCTAAAATTTCAGGAGAAATAGCGACATCAAAATCTTTTATTTCAAAGGTTTCAATTTCTAAATTACTGTACTTTTTGTTGTGTTTTAAACAGCAGTTAATAGTAATTTTTGTTGCCCAAGTTTTAAAAGCACTTTTTGTTTCATCGAATTGCTGTATAGATTTAAAAATATTTATAAATGCTTCCTGTAAAATATCTTGACTGTAAGATTGATTGTAAATGTAACGTTTAGCAACACCGTTTAAATAAGGATATAACTCACCAAATAAGCTCTTTTGAGCTTGTCTATCACCATTTTGGCAAAGTTTTATGGTTTGTTCCCAGTTAAAAAATGGCATTCTTAATTTTACTAAGATAGGCACAAGACATTACACCTTGCACCTATAACTCAATCCTTTATTTACAAATTATAATTAGTCACAAATGCAACCTTCATAAACAAGTCCATAATAGACTTGATTACCAAAATAGATGGTACAAGTATCACCTAAATTTAATTGAAGATCAGGACAATCAAATTCAAATGGGCTATTAGACACACACTCACAATTTCCAGAAATTACTCCACCAAGTGGTAAATTAGGTGTTTCGCAAGGCTCTCCTATATTACCTCCTAAGTCTGGACAATCGGGTAATTCAAGTCCACCAAAATCACAATCGCAGTTTTCGGTTACTGTTCCCATTATAAAGTTACCAGATGAATCAAAATCAAAACACGACTCTCCAATATTGGCTTCTAATTCTGGACAATCAAATTGAGGACTATTTCCAATGCAATCACAATTTTCCGAAATTATACCACCCCAAGGAACATTAGGTGTTTCACAAGGGTCACCTACATTCCCCCAAAGTTCTGGACAATCAAAAGGCAACTCGCCAATACATTCACAGTTTTCTGAAATTATTCCGCCCAATGGAACATCGGGTGTTTCGCATAAATCACCTACATTACCCCAAAGTTCTGGACAATCAAATTCTGATGTATTATTTCCAACACATTCACAGTTTTCATTTAAAAAGCCAACTGTAATGTTTCCGAAATTATCTACATAATCACAAGAATCTCCAAAATTACTCCAAAGCTCAGGGCAATCAAATGGTGATTCACCAATGCATTCACAACTTTCTGAAATTATTCCTCCCCAAGGAACATTTGGTGTTTCACATAAATCACCAACATTTCCTCCAAGTTCTGGACAATCAGGTAATTCATTACCTCCAAAATCACATTCACAGTTTTCTGTTACAGTTCC
>JAHDDA010000014.1:0-11510 GCA_020629595.1 Chitinophagales bacterium | reverse complement strand
ACTGTATCTACTTCAAAGCATTCATCACCAAAGTTTAACTCTATAATAGGGCAATCAAAAACAGCTATAGTATCTGTTCCAACACAAACACAATCTTCACTTACTAATCCTTCAATTCCGTTAGCAGAAACACAAGGGTCTCCAATACTCAAGTTTAGCTCAACACAATCAAACAAATCCGTTTCATCCACTTCTTTTTCACAAGATTGGTATCCTAAAAAACATCCTACCAAAAGGAACAATAATATTTTTTTATAATTTTTCATATTTTTTATTTTTAATTAAATTTTCAAATTCAATTGTTGTCGACTACATAAAGTATATATCCAAATATTTCTAAAAGTGTGACAGCATATTTCATTTTTTTTTAATTTTTATTCAAAATCGAACAGTTCTGCAATTAGATTTGTCTTAAAATTAGATTATAAATGCAATTCAAAAGCCAAAATATTTTCACAAAAGAATTATTAAAAACTTACAACTATCTTTCTTCAATTGAATTAGAAGAAAAATTACAAAACACTTTAGAAGCAAATATTTTTTGGCGTTTAGTTCCTTTAAAAACAAGAATTGAAAAATGTTTGGCATTGGCTGATTTGATAGATAAACAATATTATGAATTAGCCAAATGGGCTTCTATTGAAATGGGAAAACCAATTACGCAAGCTGAAGGTGAAGTGAAAAAATGTGCCTTTGTTTGCCGTTATTATGCTAAAAATATTGAAATCTATCTAAAATCGAAAAGTTTTGATTTGGAAGGTTTTAAAGCTGAAGTTGTTTATGAACCTTTAGGTACTATTTTTGGAATTATGCCATGGAATTATCCGTTTTGGCAAGTTTTCCGTTACGCATTGCCTGCTTTACTTTCAGGTAATACTGTTTTATTAAAACATGCTCCTAACTTGCCTCAATGTGCTTTGGCTATTGAAAATTTATTTCTTGAAGCTGGTTTTGATAATAATGTTTTTCAGAATTTACTGATTGGTCATAATCAAGCAGAAAAAGTAATGAAAGATAATAGAGTTTCGGCTATTACATTTACAGGAAGTGCCAAAGCAGGAAGAATAATTGGTTCTATTGCAGGTTCTGCTTTAAAAAAATCGGTTTTAGAATTAGGTGGAAGCGATCCATTTATAGTTTTAAAAGATGCCGATTTAGATAAGACTGCAAAATTTGCCGTTGCTTCACGTTTTAACAATGCTGGGCAAATTTGTATAGCTTCTAAACGTTGGATAGTCGATGAAACTATAGCTGATAAATTTTTAGCAAAAACCATTGAACATATTAAAAAATGGACAATTGGCAATCCACTTTTAAGGGAAACAGCCATTGGACCAATGGCACGCTTTGATTTAAAGCAACAATTAATTGGGCAAGTTCAAAAATCAATTGAAATGGGTGCAAATGTTTTGTTTGGTAATTTAGAAAAGTCTAAAACAGATAATAACTTTTTTAGTCCTATGATTTTAGGCAATATAAAAAAAGAAATGCCTGCTGCTTGTGAAGAACTATTCGGACCTGTTGCTACTTTTTACACTTTTAAAACAGAAGAAGAAGCAATAAATTTGGCAAATGATACCCAATATGGTTTAGGTGCTGCTATTTGGACTGAAGATAGAAAAAAAGCAAAACTATATGCTTCACAAATAGCAACTGGCACTGTTGCCATAAATGGAACAGTTAGTTCTCATCCTGCTCTACCCTTTGGTGGTGTTAAAAATTCAGGCTATGGGCGTGAACTTGGACTTTGGGGAATTTACGAGTTTGTAAATGTGAAAACTGTTACAATTCGCTAATTTTTAGGAATTGATAAATCATTGCAAAAAAAAATTTAGATGAGTATAATTGAAGCTATTATCTTAGGTATAATTCAAGGTTTAACAGAATTTTTACCTGTAAGTAGCAGCGGACATATAGAATTGGGCAAAGCAATTTTAGGAGTTCAAACCGAAGAAGATTTGCTATTTTCTTTGTTGGTTCATTTGGCTACGGTTTTAAGCATTTTCATAATCTTTTGGAAAGACATTTGGCAGCTGATTAAGGCTTTGTTCAGTTTTAGATGGAACGAATACACCAAATTTATTTCTTTATTAGTTATTTCCTCTTTTCCTGTAATGGTTGTTGGTTTACTTTTTAAAAGTGAATTGGAAGCACTATTTGAAGGAAGAATTTTATTGGTGGGTTGTATGTTAATTTTAACTGGATTTATTCTTCAACTTTCTAGGCTTGAAAAAAAAGAGCATAAAGAATTAACAATCACCAACTCTTTAATTATTGGTTTTGCCCAAGCATTTGCTGTATTACCAGGAATTTCCCGTTCAGGTTCAACAATTGCAACTGCATTAGCCTGTGGCATTAGTAGAGAAGAAGCTGCCCGCTTCTCTTTTTTAATGGTTTTAATTCCTATAATTGGTGCTTCATTTTTGGAACTTTTAGATTTTTCTGAAAGCATAAATTTTAGCTCGCAAGTTGTGCCTTATTCAGCTGGATTTATAGCTGCTTTTATTTCGGGTTTATTGGCTTGTAACTTAATGCTTAACATAGTAAAAAAAGGTGGTATCACCGTTTTCAGTATTTACTGTTGGATTGTTGGAGCAATAGCCATTATTTGGGCATTGCAATCATAAAAAAATTAATGGAATATAATATGCAAAGCAACCAATGAAGCCAATAAACCTAAACCAACCGACATCATTTGTTTATCAGCAAAAACAAAATATTCTTTAAATGGTTTTAATCCATTTTTTACTATTGATGGAATTCCTATAATTAACAAACCAATTACAATTATCCAGCCTGCACGTACAAAGTAATTCATATTTGGAAATAATCCTATATATGAAATAAAATCAAAATCGAACCCTTTAAAAATGAGCTGTAATGGAATACTTGCCAAAAATGCAAAAACAACTAACTTTCTATTTGGAGCAATGAAAAATGCAGAAGTACAAATTAACATCACAATTCCACAATTTATATAATATCTAAGCTCATTTAAAGTATGCGTAAAAGCACTTTCTGGATTGTTGAACTTAATATACAACAATACTAAGCCCATAGTTATTCCAGTAATTAAAGAGAAAATAATTGCTAATCGTCCTACATTAACCACCTGTTTATCGGTTGCGTTTTTATTGATTAAGCCTTTATAAAAATCTACACTCCACAAAGTTGCAAAAGAGTTAAAAGTTGAATCAACTGTACTCATTAAACTGGCAAATAAGGCACATAAAATCAATCCTCTTGCACCAACTGGTAAATATTCTTTCACTAAATATGGAAACGCTTGATCTGGCTCGGCTAAAGGTGCTGCATCCATTAAAATACCAGCCAATGCAATGCCAGGAATAACAATTAAAATTGCCATAAAATATTTCATTAAGCCACCAACCATTAAGCCAACTTGTGCTTGTTTTAAACTTGAAGCTGCTAATGATCGTTGCATAACACTTTGATTGGCACACCAATAATTTATATTTAGAAAGAATAAACCAAACATGTGAATCCAAGGTAATTTAGGGTGGTCGGCAGGTAAATGAAGATGCATTAAATTATCAACTTCTCTATATTCATTGCCCCATTTTAATAAATTAGGTTTTTCATAAAGAACTTCCCAGCCTCCTAAATGATGAATAGCGGTAAATAAAACTACAATGCCACCTAAAGTAAGTATAGAAAATTGAATAATATCTGTTCTAACAACAGCTGCTAAACCTCCAAAAACAGTATATATAGCCGAAAATACACCTAAAAAAACAACTAAAACTGCTATTCTAAAAAGTCTATCTTCACTTATAAAACTTAAATAGTCAGCAAAAACCAAATCGGCTGCATAAGCACCCCAAAACAAAGCTGCTCCTAAGCCTAGTGTAGCAAACATCAATAAGTTTGCACCAGAATAAAAATAAGCAACTGTTTTACCTAATTTCTTTTCTACAAATTGGGTAATGGTGGTAATTTTTTCTCTTAAATATAACGGAACAAAGACAAAGGCTGCAAAAAATAAACCTTGCACAGCATTAATTTCAAGACTTGCTTGAGCCAAACCATACAAATAAGCCGAACCCATCATTCCTAAAAATTGATAGCCTTGAATGTTAGTTGCGATTGTTGAAATTGCTATTGAATACCATTTAAGATTTCTGTTACTTAAAAAATATTCATCAATGGTTACTTCTTCTTTTTTTCTGCCCGAAACAGCAGTAATCATAATAACCGTAAAGTATATTAATACAATAATAAAATCAATTCCCATAATGGCTAAGATAATAAAGTGTTCTTATTTAGTTTGTAAGCTATTCAAAAATTTACAAAGGTATTTTTTCATTAAATTACTTTTAACATATAGAAAATGTACAATTTATTAGACAAAAAAAGGAGGTATTTTAAATAAAATACCTCCTTTAATTAGTCATTTAAGTTAAATCCTTCTACTTTACGTGTGTAATAAAAGCATCTTTCTGTACGCTATTTCTTACGCCAGTTAACATATTCCTTGCTTCGATTTGACCATTTGGAACAAAGATTACACTTTGAAATAAACCTTTTTTATTCTTTATTATACTTCCGTTATATCCTCTGCTATTAATCTTTTTATACATATTAAGTGCATTAGCATATTCGCCATAAGAACCTGTTACAATATAAAAACCATTTTGTGGATTTTCAATGACAAGGTTACTTGAATTACTAGCACCACCATTGTAATTTGAAGAAGAATTACTAGAGCTGTTTGTATTGGAAGTATTGTTAGAATTTGAGTTATTAGTTGTTGAATTTGAAGGGTTTGTATTTGTATCATTACTACTTCCATTCATTCCACTACTTGTTGTATTAGTTCCTCCACTAGCATTTGAATTATCGGTGCTTGTAGTTGTTGTACTCGTATTTGAGTTGTTATCATTCGATGCGTCATTATTATTGGCACTTGACGAGTTTGAAGCATTAGTATTTGAAGCATCGTTTGAGTTTTTATCAGATGTATTCTCAGCAACTATTTTATCATTTTCAGAAATTGTATGTGTTTTAATTTCATCCTTTTTATCTCCTGAAATAGCAACCTTATCAGCTTTACTACTCATAAACATTGAGAAAGGAAAAATTTGGTCAATAGGCTTATCACTCAAGGCAATCTGTGCTAACATCATTCCCAACAATAAAAGAATAGCTATTGGAAAAGCCCACATCCAGTTGGCTGGTGCACCATCTTCATCATCTTCTAATAAATCATCGGGTTGTTTTGGTGTAAAACTTTTACTATCAAACTGGCTAGTTTGTGTATTTGTAGATTTATGTTCGCTTTCTAAAATCTTTTTATTATTTTCTAGCACTTCCGTAACTGTTTGTTTTTCAATTACAGAAGTTTTATTGAAGTCCTCTATATCTTCCGAAACTCCACTGTATGTTTCTTTGAAAGATGATGGCGTTTCTATTTTAACCTCTTTTTCTTCAACAAAATTTGTAGATTTTGTGGGTTCAATTGGTGGTTTAGCAATTGGAACATCAATGGCATCAATATTTTGTGTAGAACGCAAAAAATTTACACTTTTATCTGGAATAAAATTCAAGCCTCCAGTAAGTCCTGGCTCAAACTTACCCAAACCCCTTAAATTAATATCTTTACCACTTTCAACTGTATCTTTAATTGTTTTAACAAATCGTTCAATATAAGGTGCAGCAGCAGTAACTGAAAAGTTATTTTTTTCAGCCATGAATTGTAAAAAAGTAGGCGTAGTATAAGTTGTTTCTTCTCTAAAGTTTAATAGCTTTTTTGGTGGTTCAATTACTTTCATTGAGGCATCGTACTCTGCAGGTACAAAATCAGTAGAAAAAACACCCAAGTCTTTTACATTTAATTCTGTTGTATCAAAAAGAAACTCTCTTATATAATCTGCTATTAATTGTTCCATAATATTAAAATCTTGCTGTAATTCCTCCTACAAAATTTAAGCCATAAGAAGGATAATATAAAAATCGTTGATATTTGTTTAAAGTTAAATTGTTTGCATTTAAGAAAACGCCAATATTCTCGGTTAATGTATAGTTGGCTGAAACATTAACGTCAAAAATCGGATTTCTTGTTACTGCAATTTCTTTTGTAGGGTTATACGCAAATCTTTTGCCATACCAAAAGAAATCAGAAATTATTTGTAAATTATCTATTGGTCTTACTATTAATTTCAGTTCAGTAGAAAAAGCTGGAAGTAGCCAAGCCTCTTGTTCTTGTTGTAAAGTAAAATCTCTGTAAGCCACTTTTGCCGATAATTGAGTAAGTTTATTTATAAAAACGTTTAGTTCTGCTTCTACTCCTTTAGCATCTAATTCTGGTTCATAAATTACTATAAACTCTTTGTCATCTTCAAAAATATCATCTATTTCATTTACATAGAATGCTTGTTTTTTTGTAATTTCCCATAATGCTCTTACATCAAATGCCAAGTAAGATGATATATTCATTTTAACTCCTGCATATCTATTTTCTATTAAGGAGTTTTTATAATCAATAGTATGGTTCAAAAAAGGATTATCAGCAGAAAGATTTGTTAAATTATTTTTTTGAATTTTCTTTTCAATTCCAGTATAAAAACCCAATACATTTCTTATTGCATCTAACTGAACAAAGATATTGGGGTAAGCATAAAACTTATCGTTATCCAATAAAGCCGAAGCACCAATATCTGCTCTACCCCATTGCCATTTATAACTAGCTTTTGGAAGTAAACTTAGTGTAATATTTTCAAAACTTTCATTTTCTAAAGTTAGTGAATCTGTGTTATTAGTGTACGATAATTCTACATCACCACCTATTTTTAATCCATTTTGCCATCTTCTAAAAATAGCTGTATTCAAATCAACATTTAGCTCTTTAGCTGCTAAGTTGGTAAACAAATAATTTGTTTTCCCGCCAACTGCATATTCAAAATTGCTCAAATTTTGAAATCGATTATCAATCAAAATTTCACCTCCAATATTTTGATAGTTAATTCTTATATCTTTCGATTCAAATTCAAAAGTGTCTTTATTAAAACCATAATAATGATACCTATCATAATCATAATTTAGTTTTCCACTAATTCTTGTATTTTCATTTTTTTGCTCTCCAAAAAACTCTATATCGTTTCTGGCAAATGCTTTGGCATCACCAGCATTTGAAGAAATGTGTTCTACATTTAAACCGTAAATTCCGTTACTTAACTTATCGCCTGTATTTGTAGAAATTTTTAACATCGGTGTTCTTAAATTTCCAAATCCAGCTTTTAACCAAAAATTGTAATTATCTTCATCTAAAAAGGCTCTGCTATCTTTTTTGGGTAAGGCAACAGGTCTCATTTCAGGAGCAGAAAGCTCTAAATCAATAAAATTGGGCGTTAAATCGTAAGGCTGAATAGTTTGTAAGCCTTCACTATTAGCATCGTTTTTTGTTTGAGGAATATCAGCACTTGAAGGCTTTATATTCACTTTCTCGGCTTTTGCCAATTGAGGTTGATAAGCTGAAACGATTACAACTTTTTCATCTTCCAAGTTTTTTGGAACTGTTGACTCGTCTTGAGCCATCAGCATAAAACTGAAAAGTAAACCGAAACTTAAAAATATTTTATTCACTTATTTTAGTTTTTAGTTTTTAATTGTAAGTTTCAAGCATTTACTAAACACTTAAAACTCATAATTCAACACTATTAATAGCGTTCATCTAGCTTTAAAGTATCGCTTTCAGATTCTACTTTAAGTCTAGAAGCATTAAGTTGTTGTTGTTTATAATTTTCCAATTTTGTTTTGGCTTCTTGTAATAATGCCGCATCGCTATCAAAATTATCTACTATGCTTTGAAGCGTACTTGTTGCCTGAAAAAGTTCGTTTTCTTTAGCATAAATATCAGCAATTAGAATAAATGCTTTTACTCGCCAATATTCTTGAGTTGGTGTTTCATCATCTACTCTATAACAGCTTCTTCTTGCTGGTTCTAATGCTCCTTGATTATATAGAATTTCGGCTACTAAATAGCGTGCCTCAGCCCCCATTGCCCCTTTATTGTATCGAGCAATTTCATCAAATTTTTGTTTGGCAACAGCAAAGTTTCTTCTTTCATAAGCCACCTTAGCATCGTAAAACTTTACTTGTAATTTTTGTTCTCCTGAATAATTTGACGAAGCTAAAAATTTACGAGAATAATTTAGGAAATCGTCATATTTTTTTTGTTCAAAGCTCAAATAGGTTAATTCTAATAAGGCTCTTTCAGAAAATTTTGGATTACTTGCAATGTTTAGTAATGTAGTATAATAATTATAGGCTTTTGCTTTATCTTCTACAACAGCATTAGCAATATATGCCGACTTAGCCACAGCGTCTTCATAAAACGGATTTTGTGGAAGCTGTGCTATATATTCCATATCTGGAAATGCTTGGATATAACTTTTGTTAGCAAACAAACATTCCCCCCTGTAATAATGAGCATAATCAACAAATGCACCTTGTGGGTTTTTAATCAAATATTTATCGAACTCTACTATAGCATTTTCACAATCGTTGTTTTCATATAATGTTTCAGCAAATTGGTAACTTATAGTATCTTGTCCTGAAGTTGAAAATTGAATATTGGGAAACTTTTTAATGTATTTAAAATAGCCATCTGAATCACCAATTTCAATATAAATATTTTGAATATTGGCTAAAGCTAGTTGAGCTTCTTGGCTTTTTGGTGCTTGTTTAATAACCTTTTCAAAAGCCTCAATTGCCTTATCACCATTTCCTAAACGATAATGTGCTAATCCTAAATCTAATTGGGCTTTTCTTTTATATTTACTTTTGGGATGTTGGCTTATTAACTTATTAAAAGAACGAATTGCACCATTAAAATCTTCGGTAAAAGATTGAGTAGCTGCTAATTGAAACAAAGCATCATCGGCATAAAATGAGTTTTGCTTATCGCCCACTTTTTGCAACAACTGAATTTTCTTACTGTATTCTTGGTTTAAGCCTGCAATCATTGCTTGTTGAAAAGTGGCATAATCAGAACCATAAGCATTTAAGTTTACAATTTCTTGGTATTGTTTTCCTGCTAAATCATATTTTCTTTCCTTAAAGTTACAATCGGCGGCACGTAAAACTGCGTCGGGATAAATTTTAGCTAAATCATCATTTTTACTCATTTCAGATTTAGAAATTGAAGCACTTGCTTTTTCAAAATATGGTTTTGCAGCCTTATAATCTTTATCTTCAAAATAAATGTACCCAATGGTATAATTTGCAGCAGCTGGTGAAACTTTACCTTCGCTATTATTCCCAGCCATTTGTAAATATTCTTTCAAATATTTTATTGAAGTCTCATAACTGGCTTTTTCATAATAAATATTACCCAACCAAAAACGAGCAATTGCATTTAATCGGTTATCTAATGGATATTTGAATGATTTTTCAAAAGTTGAAATTGCCAAATCGGTTTTTCCATCTACATAATGCTCTAAAGCTCGAGCAAAAGCCATTTTTTGGTAAACTCTTTTCAAATCTTGAGTTGGATTTGCCATATTTTCTATGGTTTCTAAAGCCGATTGGTAATTGTTTGTTTGTTCAAATGATTTTGACAACATTTTTTTTGCTTCATTGGCATATTTAGAATTTGGATATTTTTCTAAAAATGCTTTCATTGCTCTAACTGCATTGTTAAAATCGGATAATTCAAACGAAATTTTAGCACTATTAAACAAAGAAGTTTCTATAATTGACGTATCGTAATTTAATCTAGCAGCACTTTCAAATGCAGTTTTAGCTAATTGCTTTTGATTGGTTTTTAGATAACAATCTGCTAAATGAAATAAGGCATTTTGTCCTAATTTATTTTCTAGAGTTGTTAAATCGGAAAAGTTTTGTATTGCTTTTTCATAATCACCAAACTGATAACGAGTGTAAGCCATCATATACAAATCTTCGGCTTCTACTTTTGGCGTGTTTTTTACATAGGTTTCTAAATATGGTAAGGCTTTTTGAAAATTTTTACGTTGATAATATACCAAACCAACTAATTTACTTAATTCTTCTTTGTACTTAATATTACGCTTTTTTAAACGTGGTTCTAAGTACGAAAGTAATTTATCATTTTGCCCTTCTTGAAAATAAATTTGACTAATATAATAAGGTACCATACTTCCGTAACGCTTATCTTTTTCGGTTTCCATAAAGTATGCTAAAGCCGTTTGGAAATCATTGTTTTGATAAGCCATATACCCTAAATAATAATTGGCGTGGTAATAATTTGTACCTCTTCTACTTATTGCTTTTTCAAAATAATTTTGTGCTGGCTCAAATTCTTTTAAGTTGAAATGTGCATAAGCAAGATTAAATTCTAATCTTTCTTTCTCTTCTTTGAAAAGGTCTTTTATGAATACTTGTTCGTAAGCCGAAATTGCAGAACGGTGTTTGCGATTGGCAAAATACATATCGCCTAAATGAAAATTGGCAAGACTATTAAATTTACGATGATAGCCATATTTTTCAATAAAATTATTGAGCTCTTGTGTAGCAGTGGGACGTTTTAAGAGTTTTGAGCAGAGTGCCGCATAATACGCCGCCTCAACTTGAAAAGTTTGTACTTCTTGCCCCGAATCGTGTGCATTTTCTAAGTAAGCTCTGAATTGTTCTTCGGCTAAAGCATAATTTTTTCTGTTATAATTATCCCTTGCATCGAAAAAGCTCTTTAATTCATTTTTATAAACAGCAGTTTCTTGAGCATTTGAGCTAGTACTGTACACAAAACCAATAAAAAATAACAAAAAAACTATAGTAATTTGACGCATATTGCCAATGTATTCTTTTCTAAATAAGTTTAAAACGCAAGCCATATTGAAAATATTTTGAATATGGATTTAATTAAACAAATTTAAAGAATAGCTAAAACCTTAAAAGGTTTAAGGCTTTAAAGTGGATTGTTTGTTTGTAAGTTTTGAATGAATGTTGAAAATACCCTCTTTTCATCGCTTCTTTCTTGATGAACGTTTCTTTTTACCTGCATTAAAATTCACAAACATTAATATTACGCCCACAACTGCAAGAATAACTGCTGGTGGTAAAAAATTTATACCTCCTCTGAACCACCATAATAAAAAAAACATAATACTGAAAGCGAAAAACAAACCAGAGAATGTAAGGTTAAGGTTATTATTTCTTTTAGCCATTTTAATAAGTTTTAAATAAGAAAGGAATTTCTAAGTTACAAAAATTTATTTAAAATGGATAATTTATTTTTAAATTGCATTAGATTTCAAAACTATTTATCTCCTACAAAACTTCGACAAGCTCAGTTTCCAATACAATAAAAATGATTATTAGATTTCGATATTTGTATTTTTTAAAGAGCAGTTCTTTAACTGCTAATATCTCGTCTCAAATAGACGTTTACAGCTTGGATAACAAATCCAAGTTGCGATGTACAAAATATATACTTTTGAAATGCGGCATTTTTTTGTAGTGATGGCATCGTAAGTCATATTGTTATCACATCATCGGACACGATAACAATG
>JAHDDA010000327.1 GCA_020629595.1 Chitinophagales bacterium | reverse complement strand
ATCTTATCTTTTAAATTGGATATTCTTTACTTACCTATTACTTTTGAAAATATATGATTTTAATTTTATAATTAATTCTGAAACCTTCAGGATTTGTTGTTAAAAATTTATAATAAACTAATGTTAAACAAATACAGTAAAACACTTACCCAAGATGAAACCCAACCAGCTGCAAAAGCAATGCTTTACGGAATTGGACTTTCAGATGAAGATATGAATAAAGCCCAAGTTGGGATTGTAAGTACAGGTTATGAAGGAAATACCTGTAATATGCATCTAAACGAATTGGCGACTTTTGTCAAAAAAAGCGTAGAGTTAAGCGATTTAGTTGCCTTAATTTATCATACAATTGGTGTTTCCGATGGAATGTCTATGGGAACATCAGGAATGAACTATTCTTTACCTTCTCGTGATATAATTGCCGATTCTATTGAAACAGTTACTTCAGCAATGTGGTACGATGGTTTGGTTACTGTGGTTGGTTGCGACAAAAATATGCCAGGAGCTTTAATGGCTATGGCTCGCCTAAATCGCCCTAGTTTAATGGTTTATGGCGGTACAATTGCTTCTGGTAAATACAAAGATAGAACACTAAATATTGTTTCAGCTTTTGAAGCATTAGGAGAAAAATGGGCGAATTTAATTTCAGAAGATGATTTCCTTGGAATTGTTAAAAATGCTTGTCCAGGTGCTGGTGCTTGTGGTGGAATGTACACAGCAAATACAATGAGTTCTTCTATTGAAGCAATGGGAATGAGTTTGCCTTATAGTTCTTCAAATCCTGCGGTTAGTTCTGATAAAAAATTGGAATGTGCCCAAGTAGGGAAAGCCATTCGTAATTTGTTGGAAAAAAATATTTGCCCAAAAGACATAATGACTTTTGAGGCTTTTGAAAATGCTATGCGATTGATAACCGTTTTAGGTGGTTCAACCAATGCTGTATTGCACATTTTAGCAATTGCCAAAACGGTTGATGTACCAATAACATTAAAAGATTTTCAAAGAATAAGCGATGAAACTCCGTTTTTAGCAGATTTAAAACCTAGTGGTAAATATTTAATGGAAGATTTACACGAAGTTGGTGGAACACCTGCTGTTATGAAAATGATGTTGGAAAACGATTTGTTGCATCCAAATTGCCTAACTGTTACTGGAAAGACTGTTGCAGAAAATTTAGCTGAAGTTGAAGGATTGGCTAAAGGACAAAAAGTAGTTTATCCTATTTCAAAACCAATAAAAGAAACAGGACACTTACAAATGCTTTTTGGAAACTTAGCAAGTGAAGGTTCAGTTGCTAAAATCACAGGAAAAGAAGGCTTAAAGTTTGTAGGAACGGCTAAGGTTTTTGATAGTGAGCAAGAAGCCAACGATGCCATTGGAAATGGAGCAATAAAAGCAGGCAATGTGGTAGTTATTCGTTATGTTGGACCAAAAGGTGGACCAGGAATGCCAGAAATGTTAAAACCAACCTCGGCAATTATGGGAGCAGGTTTAGGAGGCGAAGTTGCCTTAATTACAGATGGACGTTTTTCGGGTGGAACGCATGGTTTTGTAGTTGGGCATATAACGCCCGAAGCACAAACAGGTGGAATGATAGGTTTATTGGAAGATGGGGATAAAATTACTATTGATGCTGAAACTAATTTAATTGAAGTAGATTTATCTGATGCAGAAATTGAAAAACGTAAAGCAAATTGGCAGCCAAAACCATTAAAACATAAAAGAGGAATATTATATAAGTATGCCAAAACTGTTGCTTCAGCCTCGGAAGGTTGCGTAACAGACGAATTTTAAATTTTTGAACTTTAAAAGATAAGATATGCCTTATCTAAAATATTAAATTATTATGAAAAATTATTTATCACATTTAAAAATCATTCTTGTTGTATTAGTTGCATTTATTTTAAATGCTTGTGATAATATGACCGAAGAAATTACCATTAACGAAGATGGAACAGGAACTTATGAAGTTTATACCGATATGGTTGCTGGTTTAAAAGCATCAGCAGTAATGATGAATATGATGGGAAATACTTTTCAAGAAGCTGCTGATTCTACAGGAAACGGAGAATCTGAAGAATTTGATATAATGAAACAAATTGAAGAAGGGTTTTGGAAAGATTTTGGAGATGAACCAGTTGATTCTTTGGTAAGTTTCTTAGAGCAAATGCAGGAAGAAGGTACAGTTCCCGATTCTATAAAAAATGACAAAAAGAAAATGGCATTACTTGAAAAAATGAATATGCATATTTGGGGAAGTAAAGCTGAAGATATTTTAAATACAGGAATATTGCTAAATTTCAACAAATTAGATGATATTAATGAAGTGATGGATTTTATTGATGAGAATCAAAATGCTAGGAGTTTGGCTGGTGGCGGAAATCCAATGATGAGTGGAATGGGTGGAGGCTTAGGCGATATGCAAGCCGATACCGATTATAAACTCACTAAAAAACTATTTTCAAGAAAGTCTATTTTTGAAGCACCTGAAGATATGGGAGCAGAAGAAATGGCATTTATGAAAATGATGTTTCCAAGTTCAAAGATGAAAACAATAGTACATCTGCCAAGAAAAGTAAAGAAAGTAAAAGGTGATCATTTAGTTTCAAAAGATAATAAAACATTAGTGTTTGAATATGACCTTATGGATATGATGATGGGAAAAGTGAATACTGATTTTGAAATTAAAATGAAGTAAGATATATGTAGAGACGTAGCAGAGCTACGTCTTTTCTATATAACTCAACTTGCAATTATTGTACGGACATCGATTTATCGTGTCCCTTAAAAAGATTTATCGTGTTCAGTAATGTGATAACAGTACCGACTGTGCCATCACTACAAAAAAACTATTTTCGTAAATCGCAATTTGAATTACATACTTAAACC
>JAHDDA010000326.1 GCA_020629595.1 Chitinophagales bacterium | reverse complement strand
AATTATCAATTCTTAGTAATCCAACGTTCAGGGTTTAGTTTGGTGGTTTTTTTCCAAACTTGAAAATTTAATTCGGTTTTGCCATTGTTATTGGTAAAAGTTACCCCTAATTTATCGCCTTGTTTTATTTCTTGTCCTTTAGAAACGTTTACGTCTTTTTTTAAATTGGAATAAACCGTAAAGTAATTTCCATGCTGAATAATAATAGCCGTCTGAAAACCTGGGCTGTAAATAATTTGACTCACTTTTCCGTTGGCAACAGCATAAACACTTGTTCCTTTTGTTGTGGTAATATCAATACCATCGTTATTAATGGTTAAAAGTGGTAAATCGGGGTGTTGGTGTTTACCAAATTTAGCAGTAATAACACCACGTTGAACGGGCCAAGGTAGTTTTCCTTTATTATTCTTAAAATTCGATGATAATTTAACCTTTGCTGGTGGCGGTTCTGGCAAACTTTCATCGGTGGCAATTGCTTGGTTTATTATGTTTCTAATTTCCGATTCTAACTGACGAATGGTAGCTTGCTTTTTTTCGTTATCAATTTTTAATTTCTTTTCTCTCTTTTTTAAACCGTTTAAAACATTATCTACCTTTTTCTTTTCATCATTTAGTTTGTCTTTTTCAACAGTTTCTTCGTCAATTAGTAGTTTTTGTTGTTCTCTTCCTTTTTCTAAATTGTCTATTTTTAAAATCAATGTATCGGTAATGGCATTTAGTTTTTCTACTTTTCTTTTTTTGTCATCGTTGTAGTGGCGAATGTACTTCATTCGTTTGTAAGCATCATTAAAGGTTTCTGCTGAAAGTAAAAAAAGTAAGGTGTTGTAACTGCTTCTAGATTTGTAAGCGTGCTTAATCATTTCGGCATATTGATTTCGCAAAACAGCTTGTGTTTGTTGAATACTATCAATATCGGCTTCCATTTGGCTTATATTATTGCCAATATCTTCAACTTCTTGGTTTAAGGTTTCTATTAGATTTTGCCTTTTTTCCAATTGCTTTTTCAATACACTTAATTCGCCTAATGACTCCTTCTTTTCTTCGCCAATTTCTGAAAGAATCCTAGCATTAAATTCCATTTCTTTTTCTAACTTTTCCTTTTTGGCTTCTAAACTTTCTACAGATTGGGCATTGACTATTTGAAAAGCAAATAAGAAAAGTACCAATAAATATATATTTGGTGATTTAAACGATTTATAGAAAAGTGGAAACATTGGTGCTGCAAATTTATGAGAATTTCGCCACTAAATTACCTACTCTTTCCCATAAACTTGTAAATTACTTGGCGTTAAAATATACAATCTATCGCCTTGTAATTGCACCGAACGCATATTGCCTACTTGTGGCAAAGGTACTTTTTGCAAATCGGCTTCCATATAATTGTAAACACAAAGCTCATTGCCTTGTGGGTAAACCAAACGCTGATTTACTACCTGAAAATTATTTAAGCCCGAAAAGAAAAATGAATTATAATAAGTCCCTACTCTATCAAACATAAGCACGCCAGCATTGGGATCGTTTACGTAAATAATGCCTTCACGTTCAATCATAAAATTAGGGTCTAAATCAATGCCCAACATTTGGTTTATTGATACGCTTTCTCTAATAATTTCGTACTTGGTGTTTATTTTCTTTAGCTTAGAATCGTTTTTATCGAAAAACCAAATATAATTATCTTCTGAAAGGCAAGCCGCCGAAACATTATTAATGCCCAAAGTAGGCAATTTATAGTAATTTTTGGGATTTAACTGTGCATCTAAAGTTACTAATGTAGAACTTCGTTTGTAAAATAGTAAAATATTAAACGGACTTGTAGCATCTACCGAAGTAAGTGAACCATATTTTTGATCGCTAAAACGCCCTGTTAAATTACCTGTTGTATCGTAGCGTTCTACAAAATTTTTCTGAGTAATAACATAGGCGTGGTTCAACATATCTGTTGTTAAAGATTTGCCTTCTATTGGAATATTTTTAAGCAATACATATTCGGCAGGTTTGTTTGCCCACGAAATAAAAATAAAACTTATCATTACGAATAGCATATATTTTAATGTATTCAATGAAAAAAGTTTATTTCGTTTCTTGGAAGTATTCGAGTGTAAGTTGCTTGTTTGTGAATTTTGCATACGTAAAATGATTAATCCAATCACCTAAATTGATATATCTTGAAATTTGCTTTGCTTCTGACTCTGTTTTTAGCTCAATGTTTAAGGGCAAATGCCTATGACCAAAAACAAAATAGTCGAAATGTTGCGTTTTTAGTTTTTCTAAGGCGTAAAGATAAAGCCATTCTTTTTCCTTTCCTTTAAAAACTTCTTCTCCTTTGTTTTTTTGCTTTTTTCGGCTACTTTTTGAAAGGAAAGTAGCAATTTTATAAGAAAAATCGGGATGTAATTGCCTATACATAAATTTACAAAGTGAATTTGTAAATATTTTTTTTATGAATTTATAACTATAATCGCCAGGTCCTAAACCATCACCGTGGGCAATAAATAGCTTTTTTTGGTTAATAGTACATTGAATTGCTTGGTGAAAAACAGGAATATTTAATTCTTGTGTAAGGTAATCTTTCAACCATAAATCGTGATTACCCGTAAAAGCATAAATTTTACAACCATTATCGGTTAATTCTGCTAATTTGCCCAACAAACGAATGTAGCCTTTAGGAACGTGGTGTTTGTATTCAAACCAATAATCGAAAATATCACCCACCAAAAAAATGGCTTCGGCAGTTAGTGTTATTTGGTTGAGCCACGAAATAAAAATGCGTTCTCTTTCTCGGCTTGCTTTGTAAGTTGGTGTGCCTAAATGCAAATCGCTGGCAAAATAAACTGCCTTATTTTCTGAAATATTTAATTCTATTTTCTGCACCACTTGCAAAGGTATAAATTTGAAGTTTTAAAACTA
>JAHDDA010000325.1 GCA_020629595.1 Chitinophagales bacterium | reverse complement strand
TTAGTAGTTAAAATTATTAAACTATGGTTTAGCATTTATAAGATTCAATATCCTTATAAATGCTAAAATCAATTTTTGTAATAACATATTACAATACGTTTTTACAAAAAATATCTAATTCTTTTAAGATATAAAAACCTAAAAATAATTAATAGGAATGAAATACCTTTTTTGTTTACCCTTTGTATTGGCATTTACCATTTTTGGTACTTCTGCTATTTCAGAAAATGACCAACCAAACCCTGATAAGGAAAAGTTGATTGTTAAAACTGTATTGAAAACAATTAGCAATAACCATTATTCTCCAAAAGAATTAAATGATCAATTTTCTAACGAAGTTTTTGAAACTTTTATAAAGCGATTAGATTACAATAAGCGTTTTTTCCTTCAGTCAGATATTGAAAACTTTAAAACCTATTACAACGAAATTGACGATCAATTGGAACGTCCAAGTTTTGAGTTTTTTGAATTAGTTGTTGCTACATATTTACAGCGTTTAGAAGAAGGACGAGGTTTATATACTTACTACTTAGAAAATCCTTTTGAGTTAGGAGTTGACGAAAATTACCAATCAGATCCAGAAAAAAGGAAGTTTTCAGCAACAGAAGATGATAGAAAAGACCTTTGGCGTAAAATGTTGAAGTTTTCAGTTTTATCTAGAGTTGCCAATAAAACAAATGAAATTAAAGAAGCTATTGAAACGAATGATACAAGCGTTGATGTTGAAAAAACACCCGTAGAGTTAGAAGAAGAAGCAAGAGAAAAGGTAAAGAAAAACTTCGATAACTGGTACAAGCGTTTAGATAAGCAAAAGCGTGAAGACCGATTTAATACTTATGTTGGTTCAATCGTTTCTGTTATGGATGCACATTCGAGCTATTACCCACCAAAGAAAAAAGAAGATTTTGATATTCGTATTTCAGGTAAGTTAGAAGGAATTGGAGCAACGCTTCAAGAAAAAGATGGTTATATAACAGTAACTCGTATTGTACCAGGAAGCCCTTCTGATATGCAAGGAGAATTAAAAGTTGATGATAAAATTACCAAAGTAGCACAAGGCGAAGAAGAAGCGGTTGATATTGTTGATATGCGTTTAGATGAAGCGGTTCGTTTAATTAGAGGAAAAAAAGGAACAGAAGTTCGTTTAACTGTAAAATCTAAAGGAGGAACCACTAAGGTAATTCCAATAATTAGAGATGTAGTAGTTTTAGAAGAGACTTACGCAAAATCTGCTGTGATGGAAAAAGATGGCGAACGTTTAGGGTATATTTATTTACCTCGTTTTTATGCCGACTTTAAAGATAAGAAAAATGGTCGCCATTGTTCAGATGATATTGCTAAAGAAATTAAGAAATTAAAAAAAGAAAATATTGATGGAATCATTTTCGATTTACGTGGAAATGGTGGAGGTTCATTAAGTGATGTTGTTAAAATGTCAGGACTTTTTATTGAAGATGGACCAATTGTTCAGGTTCAGGATAAGGATGGGATGGCAAAAACTTACGATGATTATAATCCAGAAGTTTTATACGATGATCCAGTAATTGTAATGGTTGATAACTTTAGTGCTTCGGCTTCTGAAATTATGGCGGCTGCTTTGCAAGATTATGATAGAGCCGTAGTAATTGGTTCAAATCGCACTTACGGAAAAGGAACGGTTCAGCGATTTTTTGATTTAGATAGAATGATTTATGGTAAAGATGAGTTAAAACCTTTAGGAGCAATTAAGTTAACTACACAAAAGTTTTATAGAATTAATGGCGGAGCAACGCAAGTAAAAGGAGTTGAGCCAGATGTAATTTTACCAAATAATTATAGCTATTTAGAAGATATGGGTGAAAGCGAGTTAGATTACGTTTTACCTTGGGACGAAATTAGGGCAGCACGATATTCAGAAGTTGGAAATGGCGTGAAAGAAAGTAAGTTACAGAAAAGTAGTGATAAAAGAACTTCAAATCACGAGGTTTTTAAATTAATCGATGAAAATGCCAAGCGATTAAAAGCTCAAGAGGATGATACTGTTATTGATATGAATTTAGAAAATTACTTAGCTAAACTTTGTCAGCGTGAAGAAGAAGCTAAAAAATTTGATGATTTAGAAAAACCAATTGATGGATTGTCTATTGCTTCAATTCAGGCAGATGCTTTGGCTATGGAAAGTGATACTTCTAAAATAGAACGTACCGAAAAATGGCACAAAGACCTAATAAAAGACGTTTATTTAGAAGAAGCCTTCTCAATTTTTAAAGAAATACACTAGAATAAAAAGACTTTAGACATTAGATTTTAGACGATAGAAACTACTTTTTCTGTTTAAAATCTAATGTCTAATTTCTATTGTCTAAAGTCTAAATAGAAATAATGCTCGTTCTCTTATCTCCAGCTAAAAAATTAGAATTTGAAACTAAACCTGATTTTAATTTCACTAAGCCAGCTTTTTTAGATAAAGCCAAAATTGTAAACCAAGAAATAAAGCAGTTTTCAGCAGAACAAATTGCTGATTTACAACATTTAAGCGAAAAATTAGCCACTCTAAATTTTGAAAGAAATCAAGTTTGGCAAGCAAATCAAAACGAAATGAGCAAGCAAGCCTTATTTGCTTTTAAAGGCGATGTTTACGTTGGTTTAGATGCCGAAAATTTACTAAGTGAAGATGTTGATTTTGCACAAAATCACTTACGAATTTTATCGGGTTTGTATGGTTGGTTAAAACCCTTAGATTACATATTGCCTTACCGTTTAGAAATGGGAACTAAAGTTTCTATTCAACAAAACAAAAATTTATATGCTTTTTGGCAAGAAGATTTAACAAAAAAAATGCTTGATGAAGTAGGAAAACAATCTAATAATTTGGTAATTAATTTAGCTTCAAAAGAATATGCAAAAGCCATAAATTGGAAACAGATTGCGAAAGAAAA
>JAHDDA010000324.1:1447-2927 GCA_020629595.1 Chitinophagales bacterium | reverse complement strand
TTTCGTTCACCATTCCGCCATAAACAAAACTTTCATCGTTTAAAAACACCGAAACATTAGGACCAGTATTATCATTTGGTGCATTTTCTGTTATTCCACCAATTATTATTGAATCATCGAAGCCATTTGCCATTCTGCCATCATTTTCTAAAGCGAAATAGCTTATTTTTCCTTTATCGAAATTGTAGGCAATATCTTTTGGAATAATAAAATCGAAAGAAAATTCACCATTTTCAACCGTAGCATTTCCTTTAAAAATAATACTGCGTTGCAATTCAAATTCCCACGGGCAACTTGTTTCTTTTTCGCTAGTTCCTGGGCAAGGACCTTCACCATCCCAACCCAAAGGCGGATCGTTTCCAAGTGTGCTTAATATTTCTGTTTTATCGAAAATCACAGGCGAAATAGTTCCATTAAAATTAGGAATAAAATTACCCTCTAAATCGGTAATTTGCCCTTTAACAGTAATTTGTTCCATAGCTTTTAGCGTATCGGTTGATGCAGCCGTATTATTTATAATTTCAGTAGTTGAAACACGCATTTCAGGATAATTCAATTTTAAGGCTGGATTACCAATTAAGGCAAATTTTCTTGAATTTGAGGTGTTTGAAATATTATTTTTAGCTCTACGAGCAATTTCGCCAAGCGTTAAAACGCCATCAGAAAAATCGAAAGCAGCATCTAAAAAAGCCTCGTTTAAAGCCCTATTTTGGCTAGCAAAAACCAAACGAACTGTTGTCATTAGGGCAATTGCTCCACCTTCGGGATTTAAAACCAACCACTCACCTGCCGAAGTAATATCGGGTTCGTCATAAGGCGTAAAACTGCAAGTTGCGGTTATAAATAAAGGCATTTTATCCTTGTTTCGCCAAGCTCTTATCATTTCAGAGGTTAAAATTTGTTCATCTGTCCAACCACTTGAACCGCCATGCCCAGAATAATTCATAATAAAACTACCTGTAAACATTTTGTTATTTATAGCAGTATTTACTTCAGGGTAAGTGCTTCCACCAGAACTAGACATTTGCTGAAACGCATCAATATGAATTTTATCGATATTGTAAATTGGTGCTTGAATTTTTAAATCATCAGCGTGTAATTCTGCTTGGTCGAAATGTAAATTGGCATTTCCGTCATCAGAAATAAAAGTTACATTATTTAACCAAGCACCTTTTGCTGTATTGGTTTTGTAATGCTTTACTTTATTCACCATATCCATTGCTTCTTGCAAGGTTTTTACAGGAAAACGCCCAACGCTAATATCCATTTTGTTTCCACTAGAATTAGATAACATATTTATACCTCCTTCATTTTCATCTAAAAAAGTAAAATAATCATCGGTGCAAAAAGTGCTAATGCGTTTTAGCGTTTCGTGGCTTTCATAGGTAGGTACAAAATTGGTGTTTTCATTTTCTGAAATACTTATGTTTTTGTAATCGAAAGTGGCATCGCCCAACAACAATAAGTTTTCGGGACGTTT
>JAHDDA010000324.1:0-1347 GCA_020629595.1 Chitinophagales bacterium | reverse complement strand
CATTTGTATTTTCAGAAGTAAAAGCATTGTTTGCAATATTTTTTTCCGAAAAATTACCATTTCCTTCAATTTCCCATATTCGTAAGTTGCTATTTACATTGGCTAACTGGTAGTTTACAATGCCTTGTTCATAAGTATTTTTATTTGAAAAAACTAAAGCTCCGTTTTGTAAAACATTACCAGAAAAATCTAAAAAACAAGGAGCTTCTAAATAAGCATAATTTATATGTCCACGTGGAGCAGAGGAATTGGATAAAAATTGAAATTCGAGATTAAAATTTTCTGAAGCTGGAATATTAAAAACTTCTGTTTCTTCTTTTCCATAAGGAGCAACATCTTCGTTTTGTAACTGATTGCTTGGCGTTGCCGAAAAGAAAATATCTTTAACGGTTTGCCCATCTTTTTTAATAACAAATTGGCTACTATTTGTTCCATAAGAACCAACTGCCGCTACTTGAACACTCACATTTGAATTTGGTACTAAATTGGGCAAGTTAAAATTGGCTTCTACAGAATTGCCAGGAACAAGCGTATTTCCATACCAATCTCGCCCACTTTTTAGCGGATTTATGGCTTCTTCTTCATAAAACCTAAGGGCATCATAAGTATTTACCGTTACCGAAAAGTTGTCTGAGTTATTTTTTGTTTCAATACGTTTTCCTTGTCCTTTATCGAAAGTTAGGAAATAATAATTTTTTGTATCGTAACTATGAATATTGTATTGGTATTTCGCTGAAGTAACTTCTGGGTTTTGTAATTGCCATTGGTTGGCACTTTCAGCATAGAATAAGGCAAAATCACCATCATCCATTACATTGTTACCGTTTTGGTCAACAACTTCAAGGCTGTTTTCAAATAAATCGGTGGGTGTAGTATTGTTTACTATTTCTGGTAACATAGCTCCACCATTGCCATAAATGCGTAAATTCTGAAGTGAAACTTCATTCACATTTACCCCAATTTCTTCGAGGAAATTTTTATCAATTTTACAAATACCTGTTTCTTGAACACTAAATTTGTAAAAGTTTCCAGAAGCTAAAACCGATTCGGTAGGATAATTTTGTTGAGAATTTGCTTGAAGGCAAAAAACAAAACAATAAAAGAATATAAAAAACCGTTTTAGCTGTCGGTTACTTTTTTTATGTTGAAAGTATCTTTTCTTCATAATTAAATAAAACTGTTAAACTCAAGTTGTAATGAATAGCGTAGCGATGGCATCGGCAGTCGAACTGTTATCGCATTATTGGACATAATAAATTAATGTCCTTACTAAATACATCGTACTTGGGTTACTTAAAAACGTCAAGCTAGGCTCGATATTGCATATTTTAATAGTTGTTAGTTCTT
>JAHDDA010000323.1 GCA_020629595.1 Chitinophagales bacterium | reverse complement strand
GTTAAAACATTTTAGAGAAATAATTCATAAATGAAAACGTGCTAAATGTTCATAATGGTTTGTAATTCATAGTATTTTTATTAGTTTCGTTTTGCAAATTGACTGATGTTTAGCACTTATTAGATACAAAGTTTCTTTTAATTGAAAAATACGCTATTCAAATTTAGTTTTTTGCTAAACTGTTACATTGTTAAATTGCTTGATTTAACCCAAATAATTTAGCGATTTAACAATTTAACGATAACTTTCAGTTTGATAATTAATTTTTCAATTCTCAAGTAAAATTTTAGAAAATCTTGTAAAGTTCAATAAATTAATTGGTTGTAAAATTTTGAATGATTAAAAACTTATGATAGCCTATGCTACAATATATACTTAAAAGAATTTTAATATTTATTCCAACAATATTAATTATTTCATTAATTACATTTGGAATTAGCACAAATGCTCCGGGCGACCCAGTAGAACAAATGCTTGCTGGAGGTGGCAATAGCACAGGGCAGTCAGCCTCGTTATTGGCTACCGAAAAATCTTATTTAGAACTACGTGAAAAACTGGGTTTAGACTTGCCAATTTTTTATTTTTCGGTTTCAAACACAGCAACGCCAGATACTTTGCACCGTATTCCAAAGCGTTTACACCGCCAAAATTTAAGCCGTTTAATTTATGATTATGGTAACTGGTCAGAAATTGAAAATTATTACAAAAGCATTCGTCAATTAGAATTGGCAACTTATGATGTACCAAAAGATGACCAAAATGCAACGGCTCTTATTAAAATTAAAGATGCGATAAATGCTTTGTATATGAAGCATAAAACCAATATTGTTGATGCCAATTTTAAAGAAGTAGAAAGCCGATTGAATGACGCACCTTCAATGGCTACTTTGAAACCTATTTTTCAGAATACAAAGAACAGCTACAATAAAATGGTAAATGATGCTACTACTTGGAAAAATTACATTCCATCTTTAAAATTTTATGGTACAGATAACCAATATCACCAATGGTTTTTTGGCGATAAGCCTTGGTTTTCTGATGCTGATCCTTCAACATACACAAGTGCAGGTTTTATTCGTGGTGATTTTGGTATTTCGTACCAAGACCAACGCCCAGTAGGTAATGTTTTATGGGATGCCGTAAAAATTACTATGATGATTAGTTTTATGTCAATCATTCTTACCTATATGATTGCTATTCCATTGGGTGTATTTTCGGCAAGAAGAAAAGGAAGTTTTGCTGACCAAGCTATTACAACTATTTTATTTGTACTGTATTCTTTACCAAGTTTTTGGTTGGCAACTTTGGCTATTGTATTCCTTTGTGGTGGTGATTATTTAGATTGGTTTCCACCTTACGGTTTAGGCGAATGGAGTGAGAGTAATTCATTGTGGCAGAATTTAAAAACAAGAGGTTACCATTTAATATTACCTCTTATATTATGGACTTACGGAAGTTTTACCTACTTATCACGTCAAATGCGTGGGGGAATGTTATCGGTTTTAGGACAAGATTACATTAGAACTGCACGTGCTAAAGGTTTGCCAGAAGATAAAGTTATTTGGAAACACACTATGCGTAATTCAATGTTGCCAGTAATTACACTTTTTGCAAGTGTTTTCCCACTTATGATTAGTGGTGCAATTGTATTGGAAATTATTTTTTCAATTCCTGGAATGGGAAAAGTTGCTTTTGAAGCCATTACAGCTCGTAACTATCCTATTGTATTTAGTGTAATGATGTTTTCGTGTATTCTTACGCTTGTGGGGTATTTAGTTTCCGATATTTTATACGCCGTAGTTGATCCACGTATTTCCTATTCAAATAAAAAGTAAATTTTTTCGGAAGTCAGGTTTCAGGAATCAGAGTTTAAAAATTACAAAAACGATAATATAGAAATGAGTAATAAAAGAGAACAAATAAATGATTTAGACCAAAGTTATTGGGCTTACGTAAAACGACAATTTAAGAAAAATAAACGTGCAATGTTTTCTATGTACGTAGTTGGATTTTTGTTATTAATTGCTGTTTTTGCCGATTTTATTGCCAATGAAAAACCTTTGGTTGCGAAATACAAAGGCAAAACTATTTTCCCTATTTTTAAGTCGTATGCGGTTGGTATGGGATTAAGTAAGTGGCCACCCGAATTGCGAACCGTAAAATGGTCAACTTTAGATTACGATTATGTTATTTTTCCTCCAATTCCGTATATGCCACAAAATATGGATTACAATAATACAGAAGTTGGTCCATTTGGAAAACAAGATGTTAAATCTTCAAGATGGAGACATTTTTTAGGAACAGATGAGTTAGGTCGTGATGTTGCTTCGGGTATGATACACGCCACAAGAATTGCTTTTTCGGTTGGTATAATTTCTATGAGTATTGCTACCTTAATTGGCGTTTTAATGGGGTCGTTGGCGGGCTTCTTTGGCGATAATCGCTTGCGTATGTCTCGTATTAGGTTTATTTTGAATATAATATTCTTATTCTTTGCCTTGTTTTATGCTTTTGGAACAAGAAGTTATACTTTTTCAGATGCTGCAGAAGTTTCTAATATGTCATTGTTGTGGCAGTTTATAGTTAGTTTACTCATATTTTTTGGTATAATGGCGTTGGGCAATTTGTTGGCTGTTCCATTAAAGAAAATACCAGCATTAGGCAAACGTATGTCTGTACCAATGGATTTAATTATTTCTCGTATTATTGAGGTTTTTGTATCAGTACCACGTTTGTTTTTAATTATTTCAATTGTTGCAATTATTCGTAATCCTTCTTTATCAATTGTAATGATAATTATAGGTTTAACTTCTTGGATGGGAATTGCTCGTTTAATTCGTGGTGAATTATTGCGTGTACGTAGTTTAGAATATATTGAAGCAGCGACAGCACTTGGTTTTAGCGATGTTCGTGCATTATTACGCCACGC
>JAHDDA010000322.1 GCA_020629595.1 Chitinophagales bacterium | reverse complement strand
GTTATAACCTTTGTTGGTCTGAGACCAACTAACAGAAAAACGGCAAAGGAAATTTGGGTTTTCTTTGCCGTTTTTTATTAGGATTTATTCATTTTCAATCTCAAACCTTGCTACTTTTAGAAGTGCAATAAATAAAAGTTGAGCATAAAAAATGTTATAACTATTTTGATGAACTATGAGAGAATGAGCAATTTTATTTCGTAAGTTCAAACCAGCTTTCTCAATAAATAAATATTGTAAAAAAATGGCATCAGTTTTACCAACCTTTTCCACAAATTTTGGCTCTATTAAAAAGTCATTTATATCTTTTTCTTTAGTAATATCTCCATTTTTATGTCGAACTGTTTTATGTGTTACTATTCCCAATAATTCACAATAATCCCTTACTAAACCTTCAAATTTCAATGTTAAACTATCAATAAATAGAACCCAGTTAGGCTCATAAATCGGATAATTTATTAGCATTTCAAATTGATAAAAGAATTGACTGATAGATGGATATATTAAATTTAACCAGTTTGTAGAAAACTCCTCTGATAAAACTTTTCTATCCATATTTTTACCAAACCAAGCAGTAGAAGAAAAATAAGCCATTATTATTTCAATACTTAGCTTTCCTTTTACTATACTTTTAATTAAACTTTGAAAAATGACGTTCATAGTTTCTTGATTAGAAATATTTAGAATGTGTAAAAGCCTCCTTCTATGTTTTTCTTCATCTGAGCAATGAATTTGTGCTGTATGTCCTCTATTATCAATAGTTATTGCTATTCCAATTTTTTCAAGATCAGCTCCGTATTTATCAAATTTTATAATTTTTTCTAACTCTTCGTATGGTACAACAAACTGATGTGTTAATCGCATAATCAATTCTGGAATATCTTGTTTTGAAACCTCATCTGAAAACTCATTAATTTTATCAAAATCAATCTTGAACTCTCTTTGAATACTACTGAGTTTAATATTTTTAGTCGCCTCTTTATACAACTTTTTCAGTTCATTTTGTTTTTCTTTATTTTTTACAATTCCATAAAAATATGCAGACTTTTCAAAGCAAGTTGATTTATATAAATCATTTCTTACCTTTCCCATTTCTTCATAATTTTGGGCGATTAATAAATTCCAATTATGTTTGTTCGCACCAGTTCTTACTGAAATTTTTAAACCATCTTTGCAACGATAAATGCTTGGGTGGTATTTT
The DNA here is from genome assembly GCA_020629595.1 of Chitinophagales bacterium. Taxonomy (GTDB): domain Bacteria; phylum Bacteroidota; class Bacteroidia; order Chitinophagales; family UBA2359; genus JAHDDA01. The sequence continues at coordinate 1,735 of JAHDDA010000322.1, read as the reverse complement.
TTCTCTTCAAACAGCTTTTTACTTATATCAAAGCATAAATCCTCTATTTTTTCCAAATCGTTTTTATCAAATATTTTTTTTAAGTCTAAAATTGGATGAATTAACATAATGAAAAAACCTTCTTTCTCTTCTATTGGATATTTATCATCAAATAATAAATCTAAAAATCCTTGTTTACATTTATCAATCTTATAATTGATTTTTTGTGCAATGTAAATTGCTTCAATAATATGATTTTCTATCTTATTGTAATTTGTTTCTTTGTTAAACAGCAATAGATAACTATCAATCGCTATTTTGGCAAATTGTTGATGTTTCTTAATTTGCCATAAAAGATGTGCGTAAGTAGCTTTTAAATTTAGAGAGTTTGTTTCATTTAACCTTTCTTCATAATAATTAATTTGTATCTTTTCAAACTTTGAAATATCTGGAAATTTAAGTGTAGTTCCATCGGCATAGCCTATTTCGTGTACTCGAACTTCACTCTGATAAAATCCAATACCTGTAAAATCTATTTCAAATTGATACAGGTTTGCTTCTTCTTGTTTTCCTTGCTTTTGGAGTTCATTTCTTTGAGCAATTAATAATTTATTAAATTTTGAATCTGATATTAATCCGTTTTCATATCGTTGTATAATTTCATTCATAGGCTTTAGAAACAACAGAAAGTTAGAAATAATTCCAAATTTTCACACTTCCCTAACAATAAATAATCTTCTATAACTTTTGCTTAATAAAATTTTAGATTTTCATTTTTGACTTTTGTGTTCAAACAAAATCATAAAAAATGAAAAAGATTTTTTTAACACTAAGCATTATTGGAATGGTTTCGCTTATTGCTTGTAATGAAACCAAAACTTCATCTGTTTCAAACAATGACACTTCAGAAGGTAGATTTGTAAAAGGTGAAAATCCCAAGCCAAATTCAACAAAAGAAATTACCCCAGCATTACCAACTACAACGGTAGAATTTGAACAAACCACTTTCGATTTGGGCGATATGCAACAAGGCGACAAAAAAGGTGGAACGTTTAAATTTACCAACACAGGAAGCGAACCGCTAATTATTGAATCGGCAAAAGGCTCTTGTGGTTGCACTGTTCCAAAATGGCCTAAAGAACCTATTGCTCCAGGCGAATCGAGTGAAATTAGTTTTGAGTTTAATTCTAAAGGAAAGAAAAACAAACAAACCAAAACAATTACACTTAAAGGAAATGTAGATCCAAATCCAATACGCCTAACCGTAAAAGGAAATGTAATTGTGCCAGAAGGTGCAACAAATGATGCAAAAACTCCAGCTACTTCCAAAAAGAAAGGATAATTTTTTAGGTAAAAGGAAAGAGAATCTCATTTGAGAATAAATGACTTATTTACCCTTTTCCTTTTACCTTGTTTCTTTTTCCAATTTCCCATAATAAACCACCTCACTTAACACTTCCTCCTCAAAAATGGGGTTAATTTTCTCTTTTAAAATAAGGTCAATTTTTCGGTTAAAAGTTTTTTCCAAGAATAACTCCAAAAATAAAAAATCCCAACCAATAGGATTTTCCAATTCAAGCAATAAATCAATATCGCTATTTTTATTCGCTGAATTATGAGCAAAAGAACCAAACAGTCCAATTCGTTTTACCGAATATTTTTCTTGTAAAATTGGCTGAACTTCCTTCAGTTTTTTAAGAATTATTTCTTTGTTTAAAACCATTAACACGAAGATAATTCAAATCTCACTTCTGAC
>JAHDDA010000321.1 GCA_020629595.1 Chitinophagales bacterium | reverse complement strand
TTTTGTGGACTGTTAATTTTTATTGTCGCATTGCTTCAACAGGGTCAAGCCTTGAGGCAATAAATGCAGGAATAAAACCAGCAATTACGCCTATTGCAATAGAAATGCCTAAGCCCCAAGCAATAATTGGCGTACTTAGCATCATTTCAAAACCAGTATCGAAAGCATTTGCCAGTTGTAAAACTAAGTAAACTGAAATTAAGCCGAAAAAACCTCCTAAAGCAGTTAACATTACTGATTCTATTAAAAATTCAAACAATATGTAAAATTGTTTTGCACCTAAAGATTTTTTAATGCCAATGAGTTTGGTTCTTTCTTTTACGGTTACGAACATAATATTGGCAATGCCAAAACCTCCTACTAAAATGGCAAAACCTCCAATTACTGAGGCTGCAATGTTTAAACCTGAAAAGAAAATATCAATATAGCTAGTGAAAATGGTCATTCTATTCAATTCAAAATTGGCTTCTTCTGTAGGTTTTAACTTACGTTTAGCACGCATAATCCCTAAAATTTCATCTTCTAACATACTTAAAGGAATGTCAGTTTTTGCTTTCACAGCAATAATTGGATTGTAACGTCTTGAATTTACATCTATATATTTTCTAATGTAATTGTATGGAATTAGTATTACTTTATCCATTCCGTCTCCTAGTAAACTTTCGCCTTCTTTTTCAAAAACGCCAATTATTTTTACTTTTCTACCAGAAATTTTAATTTCTTTTCCAATTGGATAAGTACCTGCTGGAAAAAGTTGTTCAGCAATAGTTGCCCCTAATATGGCTATATTTTTACCTATATAAGATTCTTCGGAAGTAAAATACCTACCATCAGCAACTGATAAATCAAAAATTTGTTGCATATCATGAGAGCCTGCTACGGTTGTAACCGATTCAATTCTATTGCTTTTATAAATTACATTTTGATCTGGTAAAAAAGAACGTGTTACAACTGCTTTTGCTAACTGAGATTTATCCTGAATAGTCTTAAATTCTTTGAAATTAACTTCTGGTCGCCTTATGTAGTCGAACCATTTGCTTTGAATTTGACTTAAATCCCAAGATTCTTTAGTAATGTAAACAACGTTTTCTCCTATTTTTTCAAACGAAACTTTTATGTTTCTTTCTAAACTATCGGTAACTGCCCAAACAGAAATAATACAAAAAATACCAATAGTTATTCCTAAAAGAGAAAGAAAGGAACGCAATTTATTTGACCAAAGTTCTTGCATTGCCAACCAAACTCCTTCAAAGATTATTTTAAAGAATATGAACATTCTAATTAGATATTATTGATACTTATTTAAAATTAAAAGTAGCACAAAAAGTTTCAATTTAATTAAAACTTCTAAAAAATACTAATATTAACGAAATTTAAGCCTATTGACAGTTTGTTTTTTAAACTTTTTTTGCTTTTGTAGGCTTATATTTGCAACCGCTTAAATTATATATGAAAAAGAAATTATCACATTACGATTTTGATTTACCTCAAGAACTAATTGCAGAATATCCAACAGAATATAGAGATGGTTCTAGGTTAATGGTAGTACACAGGAAAACAGGATTAATTGAACATAAAATGTTTAAAGACATTGTTGATTATTTTGATGAGGGGGATGTGATGGTAGCTAATAACACCCGTGTTTTTCCTGCTCGCCTTTTTGGAAGAAAAGAAAAAACAGGAGCTAATATTGAGGTTTTTCTTTTAAGAGAATTAAACCAAGAAAATAGACTTTGGGATGTTTTAGTTGATCCTGCCAGAAAAATAAGAGTTGGGAACAAATTGTACTTTGGACCTGAAGATGATGAATTAGTTGCAGAAGTTGAAGACAATACAACCTCAAGAGGTAGAACAATTAGATTTGTTTTTGAAGGTACGCACGAAGAATTTTTAGCTAAAATTGAACGTTTAGGAAATACGCCTTTACCAAAATATATTCAAAGAGAAGTTGAAGAGTTAGATAAAGTTCGTTATCAAACGCTATTTGCTAAAGAGGTTGGGGCAGTTGCAGCACCTACTGCTGGCTTACATTTTAGTAGAGAAGTTTTGACTCAATTTGAAATTAAAGGTATTGACGTAACTGAATTAACACTGCACGTTGGCTTAGGTACTTTTAAACCAATTGAGGTTGAAGATTTATCTAAACATAAAATGGATGCTGAATATTTTACTATAACAGATGAAGCTGCTAATAGAGTAAATAAAGCATTAAGTGAGAAACGAAAAGTTTGTGCTATTGGTACTACATCAGTAAGAAGTATGGAATCTTCTGTATCTGCTTTAGGAAAACTTAAAGCATCATCGGGTTGGACAAATATGTTTATTTATGAACCGTATGATTTTAATATTCATAATTGTATGGTAACTAATTTTCATTTACCAAAAACTAGTTTAATAATTATGATTTGTGCTTTTGCTGGTTACGATTTAATAATGAAAGCTTACGATGAAGCCATTAAGGAGAAATATAGATTTTTTAGTTATGGAGATGCAATGTTAATTATTTAATATTTTGCTATATAGATTTAAAAGGAAGGTGCGGTTTTACTGCACCTTTTTTATTTTTGAAGAATGAAAAACTATGTAGTTATTGTTGCTGGTGGTAAAGGAAGAAGAATGGGAGGTGATATGCCTAAGCAATTTTTAATGGTAAAAGATAAACCTATTATTATTCAAACCGTTGAAAAATTCTTACATAGCAAAAAACTAGAATTGCATTGTATTATTGTAGTAAATATAGAATTTTTAAAATACACCCATAATCTTATAAGTAATTGGTTTTCAAAAGATTTAATTAATAGAATTACCGTTTGTGAAGGAGGGGCAACTCGCTTTCATTCGGTAATGAATGGTATTACACTTATTAATAACAACGTTAAAGGGAAAGTGGCTATTCACGATGCTGTTAGACCATTTGTTTCTACTAATTTAATTGAAAA
>JAHDDA010000320.1 GCA_020629595.1 Chitinophagales bacterium | reverse complement strand
TTCACAACTTTCAAGCTTTTACTAGACTTTACGCCATCGGTAATTTGAATATAAAAAATACCATTTGGTAAATTCTCACCAAAAATTACTTCACCATTATTTGATGGTAAAAATTGGGTTTCAATTAACTGACCAACAGTATTATAAATTTTCAATACTGGAACTTCTGTGTTTTGTGCAAAATCATAATTCAACGTAAAATTATTAGCACTTGGATTTGGAGCAACATCAAATTGTAGTCCTTCAATTTCGGTAATATTTGTTCCTGGTTCTTCAACAGGCGTTGCATTGTCCCAAACTCTAAAGTAATCAACTGCTGCTTCAGCAACTAAACTAAAACCACCAGGTGCTTCTACTTCAAACGCTATGGTCATATCGTCTGTTACTTCAATTAATTCAGATAAATCTTTTTCAATGTATTCCCATTGTAATGCGTCAAATTCTCCATCAAAAAAGTAGTTTTCTTCATAAACATCAGTTCCATTCGACAATGTCATTTTCAACGTATATTCACTATTTGGGTTTCCATTTTGAGGATTAGCATTCATATACCAATAATAAAAACTCATCTTTGGCTCTTCATAATCGGCAATCTTAAACACTGGCGATGTTATTGTAGTAATATTACCAATAACCACTCCATCAAAGAAATCTGCTGTATTTCCAGTTACAAAACAAGAGTTACCTGCATCTTCTTCTACATCTACAGGTGGTGTTAACTGGTTTCCACCAGGGCTTGTTCCACCAACAGGTTCGCCAATTTCCCAAGTACCACTTCCGTTTCCTTGAATATCCCAACCTAAATCAAATGAAAAAATATCTTCATAGCCAGGTTCTACTTCAATAACCAAAGTATTATTTTCTGGTGATGGTGTAACAACTAAATCTCCGTCAGATTTATAACCCCATTTTGCAACAACGGCATTGTAATTTGCTTCAAAGATTGCAGGCAAAGAAAAAGAGCCAAAATCATCTGTTGTCGCTTCAAATTTATAAACTTCATTTTCTAAAATAATATTTGCATTTTGCACAACCAAGCCAGTTCCTGCTTCAATAACAGAACCAGTTAAGGCAAATGAAGGAAGTGGTGTTAATTCAACATCAGCTATGGTTGTTTCCCCATTTTGCAAATCAATACTTACCGTTTTTGATTCAAACCCTAAGGCACTCACTTCTAATTGGTAAGTTCCAGCAGTGGCAAAACCTGTTTTATAAGTTCCATCAAAAACGGCATTATCTACAACATTTGTATCTAAAATTTTAATAGTAGCTCCATTTATAGGATCACCATTTTCTGCGTTGGTAATAGCCCCTTCCAACCAACAAGCTCTTACATAGTTTGGCTGTAAAACATATAAACCACTTTCAATATCACTTATTAAAATTAAACCCGATGGTAAAAATGGATAAGCTCCCCAAGCACCACTAAAGCCTGTACTTGCAGGAATAAATGTATCGAAATTACCCACTTCAACTAAATTAGATGGATTAGAACCATCTACTATTATACAACCATCGGTATAAAAAGAAATAATAATCCAATCGTTCCAAACGTGTACATTGTGTGGAATAACGCCATCACCTAATGTTTCATAGGGAAAAAATTGGTCTAATTCTTTAATATCCGTTGGATCAGAGACATCATAAGAACCAATTGCTCCATTATTTACCTCATCGGTAGTAAATAAATAATTTCCATCATCAGATAACCAAGCATTATGGGTAAAATTATTGAATGTAGATTGACTTCCTAAAAATTGAGTATTGCCTTTATCACTTACATCATATATAGAAAAAACTCCTGCATACACTTCAGAGCTATACATGATATTGTCACGTGTATAAACATCATGAGAATATACTTCAGGTCCGTGTCCTTTATAAATTGGCGAACCAGGTGTTGTTGCAACATCAACATACATTACGCCTCCAGCAAATAAATTTGAGCCTGCTAAATAAGCTATTCCAAACTCATCTATATAAATATTATGAATTGTATTTAAGGGTTCTGGTTGCCCAAAAATAGTGGGTGTCCAGTCGAAATGATCAATAGAAGTGGGCAAACCTGTTAAATCTATAACAAGTAAGCCTCCTGCAGTTTCATTGGTTACATAGGCATATTCGCCCCAAGTTTTCATATCACGCCAAGTAGAACCAGCTCCAGGAATAAAAAATAACTCTTCTGGATTTGAAGGATCTGCCAAACTCACTATGGAAACACCATCAAACACACCAACAATTGCATATTCAGTTCCATCAGGAGCAACATATCCCCAAATATCACTACAACTATTCTCATATTGTAAATCACCAACATAACTTACATTTAATTGAGCATTTGCACTTAAAGCAAAAATTGTAATAAAGAAGAATAAAGAAAGAAAATGTTTTTTCATTTTATATAATATAAATTTTACTAAATTTTTAAAGTCCTTACAAAAGTAAGTAATACAATTAACTCTTTATTGAAAGCTTTAGTTTTCATATTTTAATTGTCTTTTGTAAAACATTCAAAAAAATGAGTAGAATTACATTATTATTACCTTAAGAATGGAAAAATTTGTGGTTCAACTTTAATGTGAAAAGTATATTTGCAATGTGAACTTGACAAGCCAAATAATTGCACTACTTAAAAAAGATTTATTACTTGAATTTAAGAACAAACAAGGAATAGCAAGTATTTTATTATTTGTTTTTTCAACTGTTTTTGTGATTTATATGGCATTTGTGAATGTAAAACCTACAACTTGGGTAATTTTATACTGGATTATTTTATTGTTTGCTTCAGTAAATAGCATAAGCCGTTCCTATCAGTTAGAGGCAGGAGACCAGCAACTTTATTTTTATCAATTAACAGATCCGAAATCCATTTTAATTTCTAAAATTATATTTAACTTTTTGCTTTTATTTATTCTATCAATTGTTACAATTGCTGGTTTTAGTTTATT
>JAHDDA010000319.1 GCA_020629595.1 Chitinophagales bacterium | reverse complement strand
AATGAATTGAATTGGCAAGCCCAATTTGATGAAGATAAGGTTGTTGAATTTGCAAAGCAGTTTATAAGTAATGGTGGTTTGTTTCATTACGCTGAATCTTCTGAAGCATTTTTTAAAGATGTAATTGCTTTATCAAAGGAGAGAGAGTGGAAATATATTTATTGCTGGGATGAAGATTTGTATGAACATTGGCACAATGAAGGATTTTCAGTTATTAAAACAGGTAAAAAACCTTACAATATTTCTGCGGCTGTGGTGCGTTGCGAATGTTTAGTATCTCAAAATGGCAAAATTATATTAAGTAACAAACAAAAAGGGGCTTTGTATTTTGCTCAAAATGCACCTACGCTGGTTATTATGGCAAATATTACCCAAGTTTTTGCCAATAGGATAGACGCTTTTACGCATATAAGAGCTTCAGGAAATACAGAGTCTTTTAAGCAAATTTTGGAGCTATCAGGTAATTTCTATGCACACCCTTTTTATAATTTAGAGAATACTGGTTTCGGTGCTAAAGAAATTATTGTGTATCTTGTAGATGAGGTTTTTGATCTTTTTTAAAGGTAAAACATAATTTTAACTGAACTTTTTTGCCCAATTTTATGGTTTAATTTAATGTAACGTAATGAAATTAAGAATATGTGGATTATAGTTAGTGGTTTTGCTGGCTGGTTGGCTGGTAAAATAATGAAAGGTACGGGATATGGTATTTTTTGGAACATAATACTTGGAATTATTGGTGGTTATTTGGGTAAAATTATTTTAAATGCACTACAAATTTCTACCGCTAATAACAATGTAGGAATTTTAATTACTTCGGTTATTGGTGCGGTTGCACTTATTTTTATTTCAGGTATTATATCTGGTAAAAGGTAGCTAAGAAATATAGGTTTTACACCCCAAATTGCGATAAATGATGGTCTAAATGTTTATAAAACATAATGTTCCATTCGTTTGCAGTTAGTATTCCAAACGAGTTGCTTTCCCTACCTTCATAATGTGTAGCTCCCAAATCTTGAACTCTTTGTAAGTATTTTATCAGTTTTATTTTTTCTACTTCAAAATCTTTATTGTCTTTCATTAAAAATTGTGGGGCAGTTTTAGTATTTCTTTTGTAAGGCTTATTACCCACAACTGTGCTTTTTACAAATAATTTTAATAAAAACCTTGCTACAAAATTGGGTTTTGGGTACTTATCGGTAAAATCCATATCGTAAGTTACATTGCAATGTGCCAACATTTGTGCGGCTGTCATTGATCCCCACAGTCTTTCGGTTTCTGGTGTTAAGTTATTTATTCTATCAATAACCAAAGCAAGTTCTTTGGCATCAAACATATTTTTCATTCCACAAAAATTTTAGATAAAAATAGTAAAAAAGGCATTTATTTTTAATTTTTATGAAATTTTGTCATTTAAAATCAACTAAAGCTGTCAAAAAGTCGCAAAAAATATCTTTTTAGTGCCTTGGCATTTGGTTTGACTAATTAAAAGCACAGCACACAACGAAACGCATTAATCGTTCAAACAAAATTTTAATCGTGTTTTTGAAGGTGTTGTTATTAATATTAAACATTAAAAAAATTTAGAAAATGACTAACACAAAGTTTAATCGAAACACTTGCCGTCCAAGAGTAAGCGGCGTTCAATTTAGAAAATCGCCTTTAACAACAATTATTGATGATTTTTTCAATGGAGAGTTATTTGGTCCTGAACTTCAAAAGGCTAAAAAGACAGTTTTTAATTCTTTAGCAACTTATCCTGCTGTAAATATTAAAGAAACAGATGATGCTTTTCATTTAGATTTAATAGTGCCAGGTTTTGAAAAAAATGCTTTTGAAATAGCTTTAGAAGCCGATCAATTAACTGTAAAATCTAAAAGAGAAACCTCGTTAACAACAGAAAATACCAACATTGAAACAAACAAAGATACTGGTGAAACGGTTGGTGAAACAGAGGAGCTTGAAGTGGCTAAACCAAAAGTGAAATTTCTTCGCAAAGAATACAATGCAAGGTATTTTTCAAAAACATTTACCTTGCCCGAAAATGTGAATGTAGAAAATATTAATGCCAATTACGAAAATGGAGTTTTAAGCATTTTGCTTCCCAAATCGGAAGTAGAACCAAAAGTAACTCGTACCATTACGGTATCATAGTATATCTTTTTACAAAGGAATTGCTAGGAGTTTCTTTTTCATAGTTTTATGGTTTTGCTGGTGCATTTAAGGGGAGTGCATCGGCTTTTTAATACCTATTTTCTGAGTACAGGACAAAAATTGAAAGTATAGACTTTTATTGTAAAACAAGGCAGTAAACTACCTTGGAATCCGTTACTTTCAAGGCGAATTTATTCCCTTGCATTTAATAATTACATTTTTGTCCTGTACTAAAACCTATTTTACTAAAATGGAATAATTTTTCTTATGATTACATTAGGCACTATTAAGAAAATTATTGTAACGTCAGTTCGACAAGCTCACTGACCGCATAATTTTGCTTACTGATTGGGCTTGAAGGTAAGCATAGTCGAAGCCTACTATCAAAATGCTATCATCAGTTTTGGTAATAAACGTTATTATAGCACTTAAAAGATAGCACTTGTGTTTATATTTGATTTCAAATATAAATATAAATGAATACTCTTAGCCAATATATTTTACTGTTATTGTGTGTTTGTTTTTTCATTTCCTGCGAAAAATCACAAAGGACTGATATCATAGGTGTAGATTGTACTAATTACCCAGAAAATTGTGTAAATGGTACTTGTGTAAATGATGTATGTGTATGCGATGCAGGATGGTACGGTGCAAGTTGTGATTCTCAAAATCCTGCCGATAGTATTTCGATTATAATTAGTTGTGAAGATGTTGATTGTGGTGAAAATGGGTTTTGTGTGAATGGAGTTTGTGAATGTTACGATTTTTTTTGGGGTAATGATTGTCAGGAGCAGGT
>JAHDDA010000013.1:16425-18477 GCA_020629595.1 Chitinophagales bacterium | reverse complement strand
TGAACTACAACGCCTTCTGGTTGCTCCAACTCAATAATTTCACGAACGTGTTCCCAAAATACTGGCTCGAAATATAATTTATCAGAAATATCAAAATCTGTCGAAACCGTTTCAGGATTACAGTTAATCATTATGGCTTCGTAACCTGCTGCTTTTATCGCTTTTACTCCATGAACACAACAATAATCAAACTCAATTCCTTGCCCAATTCGGTTTGGTCCAGCACCTAAAACGATAATGCTTTTTTTATCTGAACGAACACTTTCGTTTTCGGTTTCAAAAGTTGAATAGAAATAAGGCGTTTGTGCCTCAAACTCTGCCGCACAAGTATCTACCATTTTATACGAACGGCGAATACCCATTTCTTTTGTACGTTTTTGGTACACATCTTCTTCGCTTACATTGCCTGGCAAAGTATAGGCAATTTGTGCATCAGAATAACCTTGTTGTTTCAATTCCCAAACTAAATCGTAGGTCAAATCTTCAAAAGCAACTTCGCTTAATCGGCGTTCAATATCTACCAATTCACGCATTTGGCGTAAATACCATTTGTCTATTTTGGTGTATTTGTGAATGGTTTTTACAGGGAAGCCCATTGCTAAGGCTTCTTTTATACGGAAAATTCTATCCCAGTTGGTTGCCTTAAATTTGTCTTCTAAATGCTGAATTACTGGCTCATCTGCTCCGTCTGCTCCTAAACCTTTGTGGTTGGTTTCTAAACTTTGACAGGCTTTTTGCAAGGCTTCGTTGAAAGTACGACCAATTGCCATCACTTCACCAACCGATTTCATTTGTAAACCTAAAGTACGGTCGCAACCTTCAAATTTATTGAAATTCCAACGTGGAACTTTTACAATTACGTAATCTAAACTTGGCTCGAAATAAGCCGAAGTTGTGCCTGTAATTTGATTTTTTAGTTCACCTAAAGTGTAACCAATAGCCAATTTAGCGGCAATTTTTGCAATTGGATAACCAGTTGCCTTACTTGCCAATGCCGACGAACGAGAAACACGAGGATTTACCTCAATTACAATTATTTCTTCGGTTTTTGGATTAATAGAAAACTGAATATTACAACCACCTGCGAAGTTTCCTAAGGCACGCATTACCTTAAACGACATATTTCGCATTTCTTGGTACGAACGGTCGCTCAAAGTCATTGCTGGTGCAACAGTAATCGAGTCGCCCGTATGAATACCCATTGGGTCAAGGTTTTCTACTGTACAGATAATAACTAAGTTGTCGTCTTTATCTCGTAACAATTCCAATTCGTATTCTTTCCAACCCAAAACGGCTTGTTCTACCAAAATTTCGTGTGTTGGCGAAGCATTTAAACCACGTTGTAAAGCAATTTTTAAATCTTCTTTATTGTGAACAAAACCGCCACCGTAACCACCCAAAGTATAACTTGGACGAATTACCAATGGTAAACCAATTTTTTGAGCTGCATCTTTTCCTTCTAAATAGGAATTGGCAATTTGCGAAGTCGCCACAGGAATACCAATGTCAATCATTAATTGTCGGAAAGCCTCACGATTTTCAGCTAATTCAATGGCTGTTAAATCAACTCCGATTAATTTAATGTTGTGCTTGTCCCACAAACCCACATTTCCAGCTTCCATACAAAGATTTAATGCCGTTTGCCCACCCATAGTTGGCAAAACCGAATCAATATCGGGTCTTTCCGTAAGTATTTCATCTAAAGATTCAACCGTAAGTGGTTTCAGATAAATATGGTCGGCGGTCATTGGGTCGGTCATAATTGTAGCAGGGTTGCTGTTAATTAATGAAACCGTAATTCCTTCTTCCCTTAATGATCGTGAGGCTTGTGTTCCTGAATAATCGAACTCGCAGGCTTGACCAATAATAATTGGACCACTTCCAACAATGAGAACTGATTTGATACTGTTATCTTTTGGCATTTTTTACGCTTAGTAATTGTTCTGAATTATTGGGATGCAAAGATATGCGTTTTCTTAGTTGGTTTGAATCATTTTTAAGAGTTTTACAATAAGTTAATTTTGAAATTTAAGGCTTTGATTTCTTTGGTTT
>JAHDDA010000013.1:0-16325 GCA_020629595.1 Chitinophagales bacterium | reverse complement strand
TAAGAGTTTTACAATAAGTTAATTTTGAAATTTAAGGCTTTGATTTCTTTGGTTTACAACTAAGGTTAAATAAAATTATATTTGATATATCCAATTAATAACTTTCAGATGAAAGAAGAAATTTCAATTTTTTATACACCAGAAAATCGTATTGAAGAATACAAGGCATTGCGTTTAGAAAGTTTAAAGAATGATCCTGAAGCTTTTGGTAGTTCTTATGATCGAGCTGTAAATTCTGATGAAGCATATTGGTCGGTTAGGGCTTTAAATTCTTTGGTTGCAGAATGTAATGGTAAGTTTGTGGGTACTTGTAGTTTCTATTCCGATGAAAAATATCGAAAAATGCGACACATTGCTCATTTTGTAGGAATGTATGTTAGCCCCAATTATAGAGGAAAAGGAGTTGCTACTAAATTAATGAAAAGACAAATTGATATTATAAAAGCGAAAAATCAATTTACCAAAATACGTTTGGGTGTTGGAGCAAATCAAACTGCTGCACGAGCTTTGTACGAAAAAATGGGTTTTGAATATGTAGGACTTTTCAAAAACGAATTGTTTGTAAATGGTGTTTATTTAGATGAGTATTATATGGAGTTGTATTTGTAATTTTCCAAAAAGAACTGTTAAACACATCTACTTTTAGGAAAAACAATATTTCTTCAATAGCTTTGAAATCTTGAAAAAAATAAATTTCATATCAAGTATCTTTTACCTGCTATTTATTTCGTTTTCACTTTCTGCACAAAACGAAAACATTGAACGTATTTTACGACAAATAGAGCAGTATAATACCGACTTAAAGGCTTTTACTCGCCTAAAACAAGCTCGTTATTACGATTCGATGAAAGAAAAAAGCCTTACGGGGTTGCATATTGAATCGAATTATTTATTTTTAGGAAAACCTGGCTTTCCTCATCTAGAAAACGTTCCCAACAATAGACATAATTTTTACAACCTTAAAATAGGGCAAGAATTTCGTTTGCCACGTTATTATAAATCTATTGATTCAAGAGGAAAACAATTACGCAATTACTTAGATGCCCAAGAAATAGAAATAAGACAAAAGGTACTTTTAGAGGCAAAGCAACATTGTTATCGTTTAATTCATACCAATAAAAAAATAAGATTGGTCAAAATTTTCAAGCAAGAAGCCGAAAAATTAGTAGAAGCCTATGACACACTTTTTAATATTGGTAGCGTAAGTATTTTAGAACAACAAAAAGCCGTAATTCTCGACCTTGATTTTGAAAATGAATTGAACCAGTTAGAAATTGAAAAGTTAGAAATTCAACACGATTTAGCTTTGCTTAATGGCAATAAACACATTTACTTAGATGACCAAGTTTATGAACCTAATTCGTTTTTATTACCAATGGATTTAATTCAGAAACAAGCCTTAGATAATGATGTAACTTACCTAAAATACGAGCAAGATATTTTATTGGGCGAAGAACAATTACAAGTAACTAAAAGAGCCAATTTACCTGTTTTAGATTTGGGTTATTCAATGCAAGTTGAAGAACGCTGGAGTGTACACGGTATTTATGCAGGTTTAAATTTACCACTTTGGTCGAATAAACGAAATGTTAAAGCCAATAAATTAGAAGTGCATTATAGGCAATATTTAATGAGCAATCAAAAGCAAATGATACAACGTGAGGTTTTTGACTTATACAGTAAATTAATGACCATTGAACGCTATTTAACCAAATATGAAGTTTCTTTGGCAAAACTTGAACATTATGAACAAACGCTTGAAATTGCTCTTGATTTAGGTGAAATGACCATTCAAGATTATGTAAATAACCTTTTAGATTATAAAGAAATGCACTTTAAATATCTTGATATGGAATATGAATATCACCATTTAAAGAATGAATTGATGCGGTGGTATCTTTGATATTTATGAGTTTTGATTGATGAATTATCTTCCCTTTTTCAAATACCTCTTGTCCTTTACCTAAAAAACCACAAGTGAAAAATTGACACCAAGAAATTAATCATAGTTTACTATATACTGCAAAACTGTACATTCCTCTGCCACTTTGTCGGTTAAAGCTATTAGGCAAGATGTTTGAAACCTAAAAAACACTAACAATTAATTTAATGCTTAATAAGATAAAAGGCTTTATGGCTAAGAAACAAAATAAAGAAACCGTAGAAGAATTAGAACAGCAACAAAATGCTAATGAGGATGCTAAAAATGTTTCGGAAGAAAATGAAAATAACGAAGCAACAGAAGCAACAGAAAAGGCTGAAGAAATTAGTGCAGAGGCAAAATTAACTGCCGAGAATGCCGAATTGAAAGATAAGTTTAGAAGATTATTTGCTGAGTTTGATAATTATAAAAAACGAACAGCAAAAGAACGCATTGAGCTTTTTAAAACAGCAGGGCAAGATATAATTAAAGAACTTTTACCTGTTTTAGACGATTTTGAAAGAGCCATAAAAGCTAACGAGGAGGCAACAGGGCAACCTGCTGGCGAAAATGATGGCTTTGTATTAATTCATAAAAAGCTTTGGGCTAATTTGGAGCGTAAAGGCTTGAAAAAAATGGAAGCAAGAGAACTTGATTTCGATGCTGAATTACACGAGGCGATTGCCAAAGTACCCGCTGGCGATGACCAAAAAGGAAAAGTAATTGATGTAGTTGAAGAAGGTTACTTTTTGAACGATAAAATTATTCGCCACGCAAAAGTTGTGGTTGGAAATTAAAAACAGATTTTAGACTATGAGATACTGAGAAAATGAGAAATAACCATCTCAGGTTCTCAAAATCTCACATTCTCATTTTCTAAATATAATGATATGAGCAACAAGAGAGATTTTTACGAAATATTGGGCGTTGATAAAAACGCTTCGGCACAAGAAATAAAAAAAGCTTACCGTAAGGTAGCTATGAAATATCACCCCGATAGAAACCCAGACGATAAAGAAGCCGAAGAACGCTTTAAAGAAGCCGCAGAAGCCTACGAAGTTTTAAGCGATGAGCAGAAAAAAGCTCGTTATGATCGTTTTGGTCACGCTGGTGTAGGAGGACCTGGCGGTGGCGGTGGTTTTCACAATGCAGAAGACATATTTAGTCAATTTGGTGATATTTTTGGCGACTTTTTTGGCGGCGGTGGCGGTCGTAGAAGTGGCGGCAGTCGTGGACGAACTGTTCGTAGAGGCTCAAATTTACGAGTTCGTGTTAAGTTAAGCCTTGAAGAAATTGTAAATGGAGCTCATAAAAAAATAAAAGTCAAAAAATTAGTACCAGCCGATGGTGTAAAATTTACTACTTGTACTAATTGTGGAGGAACGGGGCAAGTGCGTAGAGTACAAAGTACCTTTTTAGGACAAATGCAAACCGTTGCTCCTTGTGGAAATTGTGGAGGAACAGGGCAAATGGTTGGAAACCGTCCGCCTGGTGTTGATGAACAAGGCTTAATTCGTAAAGAAGAAATTGTAGAAATTGATATTCCTGGTGGCGTAGAAGAAGGAATGCAACTTTCGGTACGTGGAAAAGGAAATGCTGGACCAATGGGTGGACCTGCTGGTGATTTAATTATTTTAATCGAAGAAATTCCTCACGAGCATTTTGTTCGTCAAGAAAAAAATATAATTTACAATCTTCAAATTTCTTTTGCCGATGCTGCTCTAGGAACTTCTGTTGAAGTACCAACCTTAGATAAAACGGTAAAAATTAAAATTCCTGCAGGAACACAACCAGGTAAAATTTTTAGATTACGTGATAAAGGTTTACCAGATATAAATGGTTACGGAAAAGGTGATTTATTGGTGGCAGTAAATATTTTTGTTCCTAAAAAAGTAAACGAAAGAGAACGCCAGCTTTTAGAGCAACTTAGAGAATCGGATGGTTTTACACCTAACGAAAATGACCCTAAAGACAAAGGCTTTTTTGATAAAATGCGTGATATGTTTGGGGGATAGGATTTGATTAATAATTGTAAATCTTCTATGAAAAGCTGGTTAAACCTTGAGAGTTTTTGAAACCCTCAAGGTTTTTTTATGAAGTTTATTCATTCCTTATAAAACTGTAATTTTAAACTTCTTAATCATTGTATTGGTTTTAGCAACAACAAGATAAGTTCCTGAAGCTAATTTAGGTAAGTCAATTGTTGCTTGTTTTGTAAATGAAGAATGAAGTACCTTTTTACCGTCAATAGTAAAAAAGCTTAATTCTACTTCTTGGTTAATGTTTGTAAAGGCATTGAGTTTATCGCCTTGTTTTAAAATATTAGGAAATAAGTTAATATTATCTTTTTTAGCAACATTGTTGCTTGTTTCAATAACTTCTTCTTCAATTTCGCCAGCTAAATCAATGTTGTCTAAATAGATATGTTGTCCCCAGCCGCTGTGAAATCTAAAAATAATTTTTACCTTTTCGTTTCCAATATAATTACTCAAATCTAAAGTTTCGGAACGCCACTCATCAACTGCTGGAATAAAAGGACCATCGGTATAATCGGGTGCAGTTGCTAAATCATCGCCACCTTTAAAGAAAATACTTTCATATTCGCCATCGCAACCAACACCAATTAATACTTCTAAAGAATCGGAATAATTCACCGCATATTTTACATAAGCTACATCAAAACTCAATTCGGCATTGATATGATTTTTTAAATTGGTATTAATGATTAAGTCATCTTCTGCTCCACCGGGCCAATAATCAAAACCGTTTACTTTGGCACATTGGCTACTTTCGCCATAAGCTCCAAAATCGCTATTCAATTCCCAGGTTAAGTCATTATCTGGATTTTCAATTTCAAAGGCATAAGGTAAAAAGTCTTCTTCAAAACTTTCTTCAACTTCTGTTAATGCTGTTAAGGTTTCAACTTCAATATATAAAGAATCTGTATCGGAATTACCAAATTGGTCGGTTACTGTTAAAGTAGTTAAATATGTTCCTGCTTCGTTATATACAACATCGGCAGACCAAGTATTTGAACTTGCAGGTGTTCCGCCTTCAAAGTTCCATTGCCAACTTGCTCCTTCGTGGGCTAAAATTGAGTAATCTACAAAACGTACACTTTCGAGTTCGCAATTTTGAATAACTTTAAGTTTTGATGCCATAATTTGAGCAATAGGTTGTTGTAAGTTTTCTTGAAAAGAAGCCTCCCAAACACCAGTGCCGTAAGTTGCTAAACGCAATTTTTGATCACGATAAAATGGACGTAAAATATTTGAGTTTGCTCCAACTGGTAAACCTTCGCCAAAATTTATCCATTCATTTGTATCATTATTTCGGTGATAAACTGTTTCATCGGTTGCTAAATATAAATCGCCATTAGAACCTCCAATGTAAACCAATGAACGAGCATAATCGCCGTAATCAATTCCATTGGTAATATTTGTCCAGTTTTCGCCAGCATTAAAAGTTTCAAAAACTTTATTGTTACCTATTGAAGAGCCTGTTGCCATATACAAATGCTCGTGGTTTAAAGGATCGAGCTGAATAAGCATAAAACGACTGTTAATATTGCTAGGCAAATTTAATTCTTGCCAAGTTTCGCCATAATCTTCGGTTTTCCAAATTTTACCAACCGAACCATAAAGTTGTTGGCAAACGTAAATTAAGCCAGCTTGTGAACGAGAAACTTCTATGTAGGAAATTATTTGTGAATCGGAATTACCAAATTCGTGTAAAAGTGTAAAGGTTGTTCCGCCATCTTCTGTTTTCCAAAGCTCATTGTCTTTTCCTGTATAAGCAATAGAATAACAAGTTGGGTCAAATTCTAATTCTGTAGATTCTGTAGGAAAATAACTTTCATTGGGGTCAATGCCAAAACCTGCTGAAGCAATAGGATCACCAATGTTTTCTGGTAAAATTCTACCATTTATATCCGATGAATAAACTCGCTTATTCATTCCCTGATTTACATAACCACTTGCTGGTTCGCCACCACCTAACTGTAAAAAATTTCCATAACCATAATTCTCATAAAACGATAAATTTCCATTGTGGTAACAACCTCCAATTAGCACATCTTCGTTCCAACCTGTTCCAAAACCCCAATAATCAGCAGAATAAATGCCATCCATTTTTGTGGCAAAATTATCGGTATTAAAAAAGTCTTCCGAACGGTAAATTCCACCATCTGTTGTAAGCCAAGTTACACTATCATAAACTCTAAAATCTTGCATATCTACGTGAATGTTGTAATCGCCACCTACATAGCCAGCCAATGGGTAAAATGTTTCGCCTGCATCATCAGATTTCCAAAGATTTAACCCACCAACTAGAATTTCATCGGCATTTGTAGGCGAAGCCATAATAGCACAATTATAATATCCTTGGTGGTATTGCCACGCAGGATAACCAATTGCTAAATTTATATGCGTATCATTGTAAGGTCCTCCAGTAGGACCATTGGGTAAAGTCCAAGTTTCGCCAGCATCATCGCTTCTAAAAACGCCAATAAAACCATTGTCATCTGTTTTTGCTTCGCCAATTAAATAGGCATAAACTCTATTGGGGTTTGCCTTAGAAACGGCAATTCTTGCTCCACCATCGTACCTTCCCACTTCAGCAGAATAATACCAACCTTCTGTTTTTTGTGTAAAGCTAATTCCGCCATTTGTAGATTTAAAAAACTCGCAATTATTGGTTAAGGCATTGTGTTTTACCAAGTATAAAATATCTGAATCAACTGGGTTTATTTTAATATCGTAGGTTTTCTGCGGAAAGGTTTTTTCCCAAGTCTCGCCACCATCAAATGATTGGTGAAATCCTGCGTTTCCTGTTGCAAAAATTAAATTGGTATTTGTTGGGTGAATCAAAATTTCATTTGCCACATTACCCGGAGCATACAAAACGCTTTGCCAAGTAGCACCGCTATCTTGTGTTCTAAAAATATGATTTCCCGAACCTATGTAAACTATATTTTCATTTTCAGGATGAATTTCTATGCTTTGAATTCCGCCATCATAGGCATCGTTTAGGCTTAAATTTACCCAACTTTCGCCACCATTGGTGCTTTTATAAACATCGGCGGTTTCTGTACCACAATACAATATTTGACTATCGCCAGCATATTGATCTATACAATACACATTTGATTGTTGGGCAGTGCGTTTCCCGTCTTCATCAAAAACCACAATTGGACCAACCAAAGACCAATCGCCCGCTTGTTTTTGTTGGCTGTTTTTTGCTTGTTCTTTTTCAAATTTAATTCTTTGAGCTAATTTTTCTTCATTGCTGGGCATTTCAATAAAGCCATTGGCATTAATGTATTTTTCAACAGTTCTTCTCCAACGCTTGTAGTATTGCGTATGGTAGCTTTTTACAAAATCATTTTCTTTGTAATACTTTCTATATTCGGCATCAACTTCTAATACATTTGGGTTTTCGGCATACATTAATTGCACCCAATTTGCTTGTTTTTTTATTACTGTTTTAGAAGGTTTTTGCCAATTTATTTGTGCATTTGTTATTTCGGAAAATCCAATTAAGGTAAGTAATACAATTATAATTTTAGTGTTCATTTTATTGTTCTATAAATTTTTTCAAAACAGAATATACTGAAAATTAAGCCCTAAAATAACAAAAAAACGCTTGATAATAAATTACCAAGCGTTTTAGTTTTCTTATGATTTTGGAAAAATAATTACTTCAAAATTTCTCTTGAAATTACCAATTTCTGAATTTCGGAAGTTCCCTCGCCAATAGTGCATAATTTTGAATCTCTGTAATGTTTCTCTACTGGAAATTCTTTGGTATAACCATAGCCACCAAATATTTGTATGGCATCAGTTGAAATTTCTACCGATGCTTCAGAGGTGTAATATTTAGCTATTGCTGATTCTCTTGTTACTTTTTCTCCTCTATTTTTTAAATCAGCGGCTTGCATTGTCAACAATCTTCCTGCTTGAATTTTAGTTGCCATATCTGCTAATTTAAAAGCTATTGCCTGAAACCTTGCAATTGGTTTTCCAAATTGCTCACGTTCTTTTGCATATTTTACCGAAGCTTCATAAGCACCTTCGCCAATACCTAAGCCAAGTGCTGCAATAGAAATACGTCCTCCATCCAAAATTTTCATTGCCTGAATAAATCCATCGCCAACATTTCCTAAAACAGCATCTTCAGAAACTCTGCAATCTTCAAAAATTACTTCGGCTGTTTCGCTGGCTCTCATTCCTAACTTGTTTTCTTTTTTACCAGCTTTAAGTCCTGGGTTGTTTCTATCAACTACAAAAGCTGTCATTCCTCTTGAGTCTAGTAACTCGCCAGTTCTAGCAATTACAACAACACAATCCGATGATTTTCCGTGGGTAATCCAACACTTTGTGCCATTCAAAACCCATTCATTACCATCTTTTTTAGCTACGCATTTCATACGCATAGCATCAGAACCAGTGTTGGGTTCGGTTAATGCCCAAGCACCAATAAATTCGGCTGTTGCTAATTTAGGTAAATATTTCTGTTTTTGCGTTTCATTGCCAAACATTAAAATATGATTGGTACAAAGCGAGTTGTGAGCCGCAACCGATAAGCCAATTGAACCACAAACTTTTGCAATTTCTACAATTACATCAACATACTCAAAATAACCTAAACCAGAGCCACCGTATTCTTCAGGTACTAAAACACCCATAAATCCTAATTCGCCCATTTTTTTAAATACGTGAACTGGAAATTCTTGACTTTCATCCCATTCCATTACGTGAGGACGAATGTGTTGGTCGGCAAAATCACGAGCGGCTTGTTTTATAAACTTTTGTTCTTCGGTTTGTTCTAAGTTAAATCCAATGTTTGAAGTGATTGGAGAATCTATTAATGCCATTTAGTTTATGTTTTTATTGAATAAAATTTAAAATTTATAGATTTTGAGCCACAAAATTAATGTTTTTCTAATTTCTTTTACTAAAAACATTTTTTGTCTTTATTGGTTCAGAATGAGCTAGTTGATATATAAGAAATAATTGAGATTAAATAACTTTATATAAAACAGGCTTACTTGGGCTTGCATCCATTTGAAGGCTTGTTATTTGAAATTGTAAAAAATAATCACCATCTTTTACATTATTAGGTATAAATGCTAATTCGGTAATAGTGCAATTTTCTCTTATATCATTAGGGTAACGCCAAAATTCGTGATGAGCCAATAATTTTCCTCCGTCTTCTTCTCTATCTACTGAAGGTAAGTCAGTAATTAAGTGTGAAATATTGTGTTCAACTAACCATCTTGTAGCATCGTGGTGAAAATAGCAAGGATTTGTTCCTGAGTATTGAGCCTTTTTTTTGTAATCATCGTTTGGTAGCGTACGAATTACAATTGCATCAAAATTTAAAGGCGTATCAATAAGCATTTCTAAATGTCGGCGAGTGATTACTAAGTCGCCATTGTCTTGTTTTTCTGGATAAATAGAAACCACTTGGGCTTTGAACATAAACTGTTTTAGGCATTGATCAATATTGTAAACTTCTTTGCTTATATGCCCTACACATTCTGTGTGTGTACCGTTTCCGTGTGGGTTTATTTTTACATTTTTAAAATTTACTAATCCGCCTTGTTGTGTATCGCCAATAAAAGAATCTGTTTTTACAGGAAATATTTCTACTGGAGGAGCAAAAAAACAATTAGGATTTTCAAAAAAACCATCTTTAAGTGGAAGGGATATATCAATTGGTTTAGAAAAATTTATTTTATAGGGCTTTTTATTATATTCTATTATTGCTAACATACTAAAAATGAGGCGTTTGTGAAAAAGCATTAATGAAAGTGGAGTGAAAAGTTGATTTAAAATTACCCCTAACTTACAACAGTACGAGATAGAATTTATAACAAAATTTCACACTCTTGTAAAAGAAAATTAAAATAATTTTCCTTTTTAGTGACCAAAACTCTTAGTTTGCTTCAAACTAAGTGGGTAGAGTCTTTTCATGGTCGGAGCCTCTCTGCGTAAGTAGAGGGGTTCTTTTATTTTGTAAAGATATTAAATTTATTTTGATTAGTTGATAAGTTGTACGCCTTCTTTTGCTTTAGTTATATAAAATTCTATATTTATTTTGTGTTTTTGTAGAT
Source organism: Chitinophagales bacterium (assembly GCA_020629595.1). Taxonomy (GTDB): domain Bacteria; phylum Bacteroidota; class Bacteroidia; order Chitinophagales; family UBA2359; genus JAHDDA01. Next base: position 6,288 of record JAHDDA010000013.1, on the reverse strand, counting down.
AAGTAGCAGATACTCGATTTTCAAATTCATTTATTTTACCATTATCTACCAAAGCTATACAACAACCACCAAAACCTGCCCCTGTAAGTCTAGCACCCAAACAACCTTCAAAGTTTGTAGCTTCATTTACAATTGTATCTAAAGCATTGCTCGAAACTTCATAATCTTTTGCTAAAGATAAATGTGAAGCAGTCATATAATTCCCTAATTTTGATAAGTTTCCACTTTTTAAGGCTTCTATACTTTTTAATACTCGTTGTTGCTCACTAATTACGTGTTTGGCTCTTTTTTTAATTATTGTATCTGTAATAAATTGTAAATCATCTAAGTTAGCCGAGCATAAATTAGTAATATTTTTATGTTTTTGTATTTCACTTAATGCTATTTCACATTCATTTCGGCGTTGGTTGTAAGCCGAATCGGCTAAAGTGCGAGGATGCTTGCTGTTTATAATAACTAAGCTATAATTTTCTAAATTGAAAGGTATGTATTGATTTTTTAAAGTGTTACAATCTAAACACATTGCAAAATTTTCTTTGCCATTAGCAACGGCAAACTGGTCCATAATACCACAGTTTACGCCTACGAATTCATTTTCTACTTTTTGGCAAAAAATAGCTAATTGTTCTAAATCAATATTTTCATATTTCGGAAATAAAAGAATATAGGCTAATAAAACTTCAAGTGCAGCTGAGCTAGACAAACCCGAACCTTTTGGTAAAGTAGAACTTAGTTTTATATTACATCCCGTAATTTGTTTTTCTTCTTTCTGTAAAAAATGAATAACGCCTAAGGCATAATCTGCCCAAGTCTCTGTTTTTGTAGGATTGTTTTTTGTTTCGTTTAAATTGAAACTTACTTTTTCTTTAAATTGGCTAGAACTAATATTTACAAAATTATTATCTGTATATTCAACTTCTGCGGTTATTCCTTGTTCAATAGCAATAGGCATTACTAAGCCCCCATTATAATCTATATGTTCGCCAATAATATTTACTCTACCTGGAGAAAAGAAAATTTGTGTTTTCATTTATGAATTTTGAACTATCTAAAACAAAGAATTAACTTTACAATGTAAAATAACGGAATTATGAAAAATATCTTTACTTTTTTGTTACTATCGAGTTTAATTTTTAGCGCTTGTGGTTCTGAAACAACTGCAAAAGCAGAGAATAAAGGTGCTAAAACTGAAAAAAAATCTCAGGATAAGGTAAAAGTGGGTTATGATATTGGTGATATTGCCACCGATTTTAAACTTAAAAATGTGATAGGCAATACTGTTTCGCTTGCTGATTATAAAGACGCAAAAGGTTTTGTTATTATTTTTACTTGTAACCACTGCCCTTATGCCGTTGCTTACGAAGATAGAATTATTGATTTAGATAAAAAATATGCACCTTTAGGTTTTCCTGTTATAGCAATAAATCCAAACGACCCAGAAGTAGTTCCAAGTGATTCATTTGAAGCAATGCAAGAAAGAGCTAAAGAAAAAGGCTTCAATTTTCCATATTTATTCGATGAAGGACAAAAAATATATCCACAATATGGAGCAAGAAAAACCCCTCACGTTTATTTATTAGAACATACCGAAGAAGGAAACAAAGTTGCCTATATTGGTGCAATAGATGATAATTATGCAAACGCTGAAAAGGTTAAAGAGGCTTACTTGGCAAATGCAATTGAGGCTTTAATTGCAGGAAAACGCCCTGAACCATCAAAAACCAAAGCCATAGGTTGTTCAATAAAAAAGCAAAAGTAAAATGTTTCACTACGCATTTAAAGTAAAAGATATTGCAAGTACCAGAAAATTTTATATTGATATTTTAGGATGTGAAGAAGGAAGGTCAACTGAAAATTGGATTGATTTTGACTTTTTTGGCAATCAACTATCGGCACATATTAATGCTAATATTACAGCGCCAGATTTTTGTGGTAAGGTAGATGACATTAGTGTACCAATGCCACATTTTGGCTGCATATTAAGTGTTGAAAAATTTAAAGAAGTTCAAAGCAACTTACAAAATGCCAATATTAATTTTATTATAGAACCGCAATTGCGTTACAAAGGAAAAACTGGCGAACAATGGACAATGTTTGTCTTAGATTTTAGTGAGAATGCTATTGAATTTAAGGCATTTAGTAATCCAGCCGATGTTTTTAAAACTTAGTACTTTTTCTTAAAACTTATTAACAAAAAATGAGCTTTCACTTTTTATTTCAGTCACTTAAATAAAAAAGGCACTACATTTGTATAAAAGTAATAATTAATTATTTACTCAAATTTTGCAAAAGTGCCTTATAATTTAATGAGAAAGAAAGAAATTGAATTTTAAAATAAAAAAGTAGTTTTCCCATGCATCCCAGTTTGTTTGAATTAAGTTACAGATTTGGTTTTATACTACCATTTCTTTACCAAGCTGAACTTATATAATATTTTATAGCTTCTTTTTCAATTATTATAATTATAAGGTTTTGATGTGTACAAGGGTACACTATTTTTTCAAAAAAGCTAAATAGGCTTTAAGGGAATAGGTGTGCTTGTTTTTTAATCAAAAGTGTGTATTGTATTTATATGCAAAAGCACACAGTTAAAACTTATAATTTAAAATGTCTAACAAGAAAAAACAAAAATTAGATTACATTATTGATGCTACTAATGTATGTAGCTGGCACAAGGTTAATATCAATAATCAAGGAAAAGGAGCTGAATATACAACTTCTATTAATGTTATACTTAAACTAGCAAGTGTATTACACGAAAGAAAAAAAGTGTTTAAGTGTATTTTTGATGCTAACACACCTTGGCGATTAGAAGAAAAAGAACAAGATATTTATAAAAAGCTATTACAGGTATTTGAAGAATACTTTTACCAAGTAACAGGGGGGCAACTTGCAGATACTTGGGTGCTTGCTTTAGCCGAAAAATTTAATGCAAAAGTAATCAGCAACGATAGATTTAGAGATTATCATAAAGATTACAAGTGGTTGGCTGTTGAAGATGATAGACTAATTAAAGGTGGTTTAATGAATATGGCAGATGAACTACAACTTTGCCTACCAAATTTAAAAATAGTAGAAACTATTGAAGAAGATACTAACCAACTTTTTGTAAAATTAGCTAAACAAATGGGCTTACAAGATAAAGTGAGTTTAAAAGGTTCGGGGCGTATTAAGTTTTATTCAGTTGAAAAAGAATATGGCTTTTTATTCAACGATGATAATGATGAAGAAATTTATTTCTCAAAATCGGATTTACAAATGAATGAAGACGTAATGGTAGATTTTGAAATTTTTAGCGAAAATGGAAAAAGAGTTGCTAAAAAAGTAACTCCAAAGTCTAATGCAGATGTAAAAGAATATATAGCTAAAAAGGCAACACAAGACAAATCGAAAAAGAAAACAAATAAAAAAGTTGCCTCAAATGACAATAACCTAAAAAATGGAGCAATTGTATGGTATAATGAAGAGAAGGCATTTGGTCAGGTTGTTGAATTAGACAACAATAAAACCTATATGTTCAAAAAAGATGCAATAAATGATGAAACCTTATCTATAAAAGCAAAAACTAAAGTTTCATTTTCAACCTTTACAAAGGGAGATAAAACTTATGCAACCAATTTAGTAGCATATAAAGAAGATAAAGAAACTGCTGAACTAAGAATTAAGTTTCAAGATTTTAAACAGAAACTAGCCGAAGAACTACCACTATTTAATTTTAGAATAAATGGAAAAATAAAAGACTTAAAAACAAAAAGTGCTTTTATTAAGGTAGAAAATGCTAAAGCTGAAGTGTATTATAAACTTGCCGATGGCTTGAAGCTAAAAGAAGGCGATGCTGTTAGTTTTAATTTAGGAATTAATGATTATGGTTTTTATGCTTATGATGTAAAAGAAGAAAAAGAAGCTAGCAAACAAGAGAACAAGATAAAAACGAAAGAGGTAAAGCCACAAGTTAATAAAAAGCGAGAACAGCCGCAGGCTAAAAATAAAGAGGAAGCCCCTAAAAAAGCAAAAATTGAGGAGAAGATAGTTACCGAGCAACCTAAAAAAGTTGAAGTGGAAATGCCTAAAACGGAGCAACTTTCTTTAGAAATTAAAAATGCTGAAACAGAAGAACCAAAAGCAAAAAATAAGGAAGCAGTAACCGAAAAGCCTAAAAGACCAGTAAGAAAAGGTCCAGCTCAACGTGCAGCTGAAAAATTAGACAGATTATCTATTTTGGAAGAGCTACCTGGAGAAAAATTAAGTAAATCTTTTAATGAAAAGAAGAAAGAGCCAGAGCAGAAAGTAGCAACTGAAAAGCCTAAAGAAGTAGTAGATAAAGTTGAATTAGTTGAAGATAAAAAAGAAAATGTAGAGATAATTATTGATACATCAATAGAAGATAAATTAGCGAAAATAGAAGCTGAAAAGCAAACACCACCCCGTAGAACTACCGAGAAAACAGTAGTGAAAAAAGCTGATGATTCAAAAATTGAAGATAAATTGGCAAAAATAGAAGCTGAAAAACAAAAAATGGCTTCTAAAATAGCTACCGCAAAAACACCAGTTAAAACAGTTACTAATAAAAAAACTACTACTAAAACAACAGATGAAGTAGCTATTAATGAAGTAATTGAAGTGCCTGTAACTGAAGAAGTTACTGCTAAAAAGCCAACTAGAACTGCTGCTAAGAAAACAACAACAGTTAAAAAAACTGCTACTGCTAAAAAAACGAGTACTCGAAAAACTGCTGCTTCAAAAACAGAAGAAGAAGTTGCCAATGAAACCAAGGAAGTAGAGGTTAAAGAAGCAGCAAAGCCAAAAACAACTCGTAAAGTTGCGGCTACAACAAAAAAGGTTGAAGCAACAGCTAAAACAACTGAAGCTGAAAAACCTAAAACTACAAGAACAAGGAAAACTGCAGCTCAGAAAAAAGCAGAAAGTACAGAGCAGGAAGCAACAGTAGTCAAGAAAACACCTACTAAGCGTAAAACAACAACTGCCAAAAAAGCAACACGTAAAACTAGTGCAGCTACAAAAAAGGCAATTGCTACAAAACCAAGAAAAACGACCACTCGCCGAACAACTAAAAAAACGACAAGCGAAGATAGTATTGAGCAAGTGGCAAAGGATTTAGAAATTCCGTTTATCGTAATGCCTGAAGATGCTAATGATAAGAAAAAGTAATTTTTATTTGATAAAGATAAACGTATTAGAGTTTTAAACTCTAAGGCGTTTATCTTTTTTAAGTATTATATCGTATAATTTTTTATATCAAAACAATTCAATAAATGGAAAATAAAACATACACAGCACAAGTAATTTATAAAGGCGGTTTACGTACCCAAGCAGAACACCTTAGTTCTGAAACAAAAATAATAACCGATGCACCTGTTGATAATCATGGTAAAGGAGAAGCATTTTCGCCAACCGATTTGGTGGCTACGGCTTTAGCATCTTGTATGTTAACTATTATGGGCATAGTTGCTAATAGGCTGGAAATTAATATTGATGGAACTACAGCAAATATTACCAAAATAATGGAGAGCAATCCACGCCGAATTGCTGAGGTAAAAGTACATATTACTTTACCCAATAGTAACTATTCTAATAAAGAAAGAAAACTACTAGAAAAAGCAGCATTAACCTGTCCAGTTGCCGAAAGTTTAAGCGAAAAATTAGTGCAAACAGTAAACTTTGAATATTTGTAAAGGTAATTTGTTTATGGCAGATAAATATTAGTTTCACCTACTTTACTTCTATTCAAATTCCATACATTAAAATCTTGATTATTAACAACCCCATTCAAATCAGCATCAAAGTGTTCGTAAGAATTTACGATTGCAGAATTGCTTGTCCAAAGATTAAAATCTAAGTTATTAATAATACCATTATTATCAAAATCTCCCCCATAAAGAGCAAAAATGCTTTCTATTGGTTTGGTTTGTTGAACACCTTCTGCCATTGCTTGTGCAGTAGTGAAATCATAAATAGAGATATTTTCAATTGAAACAGAAGAGCCAGTTAAAACGCCTAAATGTCCCTTATGGTAAATGGCGAATCTATAATTTGTACCACTTGCCAAAGATGAAAACTTAACCCCTGCTGTTCCATCGGTATCCATTAAAGTGCCATCTTTTAAGACAAAACAAGCCCTACTTTCAACTACTGTTGTCCAATTGTTAGCGTCTCTAACTTGAACTAAAATCCAATCAACAATGTCATCACTAGGATAACCTACAATTGACTCCGTACCATTATAATTAAATGGTGCAATATTGAAAGGCTGGGCAAATGGAATGAGAT
>JAHDDA010000318.1 GCA_020629595.1 Chitinophagales bacterium | reverse complement strand
AATGTAAAACAAAAATACTACCATCTTTTATTGGCAGATGAGCAGGCTTTTTTAGATATTTTAATGAATATTTCTGAAAATGCTTTGTGTTTGTGGATTAGAATGGCGAATAGAAAGAAAAATTTTTATAGAAATGCCGATTTAAAATATCCTGAAATTGATATTGAAAGTGCAAAAACAGAACTTTTAGAAAGTTCGTTAATTATTAAGTTAAGTTCGTTTCATATAAACCAAGTGCCAAATGTGGTAAGCGAAGTAAATAAAGCCGAATTGGTAACTATTTTAAGTGAAATTGAAGAAAAACCCAAAAGTCATTTTTCAAAATTATCGAAAGTTGAATTGGTTAATTTCTTGCAAAAACATACGCATCAAAAAGAAATTTTAAGCGAGTTAATACCTAAAGAATTTGTTTTTTGTGAGTTTAAAGAGTTAGATAGGTTTGTGAAGTATTTGTATTTTGGTTTTGTAAGCACAGATTTAACGCCTTTTGTAGTTCGAGATTTAGGCAATGTTCGATTTGAAGATTTTGACGACCAAATGTTAGCACCACGTTTTGAAACAAGAGCCGATATTGAATCGGCTTGGGAAATGGCAAAAGCACACGAATATTTTTATTTTCTACAAAAAAATAAAGCCCCCGTTTTAGAAATTTACCATTGGTTTGAAGAATGGAACAGGCATTTAAAAACAGATGATTGGTTTGATTATGCGAAACGCCGTTATCATCGTTTGGTTATTAAAATGGGTTTATTATTGGAAAGAGTAAAGCAAATTGAATATGCTTTGCAAGTTTATGCTTTAACAACAAAACCACCTTCGAGAGAAAGGCAAACACGCATTTATTATTCGTTTGGAAATAAAGAGAAAACGCAAGATTTATGTTTAGATATGTTGGCTAACTATGAAAATGTAAAAGAAAAATACTTTTCGCAGTTTTTTTTAAAGAAACTAAATGAAGAAAAAGCCATTTTACCAACTACCTTATTACTCAAAAAAGCCAATAAAATAAATATTAATAAAAAATGGAAATACCGACCCGAAGAAGGTTTGGCAGATTACTATTTGAAACAAGAAAAAATTGCTATTCACGCCGAAAATTGGATGTGGCGATCCATTTTAGGTTTTCTGTTATGGGATGTTATTTTCGATAGCACCGATTCGGCAATTACAAGTCCTTTTCAGCGTATTCCCTCTAATTTTTTGAGTAAAGATTATTATTTAAACCGAAAAGAAAAAATTGACAAAGCGTTTGAAATAATTAAAAAACCAAAGCAATTTCAAAAACACATTCAGCATATTTACGATACAAAATTTGGAATTTCAAACCCATTGGTAATGTGGCACGAACAAATTTTATTAATTATTGAATTATTATATAAAGCACTAAAAAAGAAACAATTAATTGCTATTTTAACCGAAATGATTTCAGACCCAGCTAATAATACCAAAGGTTTCCCCGATTTAGCTGTGTGGGATAAAAACGGAAAACTAAGATTGGTTGAAGTAAAAGCACCAGCAGATACTTTATCTTTTCAACAATTATTTTGGATTGAATTTTTTAATGAAATTGGCGTGGAGGCTTATGTGGAGAAGGTGGTTTATGTGTGAATTTTTTAATACCAATAAAGAATTTGTCTTAATTCAGTGTAAATCGTTGAAGAAATAGTTATTGGTTTAAAATTTGTTATTTTAAATTCAGAATGTTTCATTTCTATGAAAAACTCTTAACCTCCAAAACTCATAAAATGAAATTCTATGAAAAAAATAATTACTACTTTACTACTTTTAGTTGTACTTACGCTTGTTTCTTTCTTAAATGCACAAACAAATGATGGTATTTGCTCTCCAACAACTACAATAGATCCAATTGTAAGTTCGGGACAATTAACGGCTTGTTCAGATGGTTCAAATTTGCCAACTTTTGCTTTACCTAATGGTAGTTTGCCAGATGTTGAATTTGTAGTAGAAATTAATGGTTTGATTGATACCATAAATACCACAGGAATTCCTAATGCAGTTTTAACCGATGGAGATACGATTTGTGTAACGGCTTTTACCTATGATTTGGTGGCTATAAATGGAATTTTGAACACAATAAATGGTTTGTGCCAACCCAATGGATTTTTAAACTGCGACACTCAATTTAACTTGCCAGGTTTAGGGCAAACTGTAAACGATATTGTAACTGGTGCAAACGATGGTAATCCGGGATTAAATGATTTACAAGAAGCCATAGATTTAGCAGGTACATTTGGTGCTTCTACAGGTTCGGTAAATGAAGCAACTTTAGCATTAGATACCTTGAATACGCAAATTAGTGGATTAATAGGTACAATTTGTTATGCAACAACAGCCCCAGAATGTTTTGTGATTGATGATTCAGATATTGCTTGTTCTACCACAACGAATACCAATTTTGTAGTTTCAACTAAGTTTTTCTTAGAAGGATTTATGGAAAACCAAAGTATGGTAACTGCTTTGGCTGATACGAGTTTAGTGCCAAATAATCAAATTTTTAATTCAAGTGTTTTAAATTATTCAGGAACTGAAAACCTTACTAATTACACAGGAACAGATGCAATTGTTGATTGGGTTTTGTTGGCTTTGCTTGATTTGAATGGAAATGTTTTAGAGCAAAAAGCTACACTCTTAACTTCAAACGGAATGGTTGTAGATAGTGATTCAAACAGTTTTGATGTTGAATTTTCGACTGTTCCAAATGCTGTTGAATGTCATTTGGCAGTTTTTCATAAAAGTCACTTAGCTATTATTTCCGATACCATTACCTCAAATACTTTTGTTGATTTTTCGGTTTTAGGTTCTGCAATGGGAACTGTTCCAACTAAAAATGTAAATGGAATAGAAACATTGTTTGGTGGAGATTTAAATCAAGATGGTTTGGTAAATAACCTCGATTATAATATATGGGTTTTAGATAATGCTTTGGTAAATCAATACGTAAA
>JAHDDA010000317.1 GCA_020629595.1 Chitinophagales bacterium | reverse complement strand
ATTATTAACGGAACTTTATTGTTCGATATAAAAAAACTACAACCAAAATACCAATTAGAAATTGGCAGACCGGGTAGCTCGTTTGCTTTTGAAATTGCTCAGAAAATTGGTATTGCCAAAGAAGTAATTAAAAATGCAAAACAAAAAGTTGGCGATGATTATAAAGATTTCGATTATTTATTGAGTACGCTTCATTCTGAAAAGTTAGAATTAGAAACTAAAATGGTAGAAATTGCCAATAAAGAACGTAGAGTTAATTTATTGCTGGAAGAATACACGCAAAAAACAAACGAAATAAACAAGAATAAGAAAAAAATTATTCTAAAAACCAAGCAAGAAGCCCTACAAGCTACTGCCGAACACAAGCAGAAATTAGAAAAAATGTTGCAATCTTTTCAGAAAGAGAAAGAAAACAACAAAGCTCTGCAAAACATAAAAGAAGCTATTGAAGAAGACAAAAAAGCACATTTACAAGAAATTGAAGACTTGAAAGATGTAGTTTTTGCTAAAAAATCAGTTGGAAAATTACAACCTGGTGCTGCAGTTCAATTAAGAGAAGGAAGTAAAACAGGAACACTGATTGAAATACGCAAAAACCACGCTTTAGTAGAATTTGGCTTACTAAGAACAAGAGTAAAAATAAAGGAATTGGTGGTTGTAAATGAACCTAAAAAACAGAACAGACCTGCTGTAAAGTTTAACCAAATAAAAGCTACTGCTAATTTTAGCAACACCTTAGATGTACGTGGAAAACGAAGAGATGAAGCATTAGCTGAAGTTGAAAATATGCTTGACCAAGCATTGATTGCTAGTGCCGATTACCTTAAAATTATTCATGGAAAAGGAGATGGCATTTTACGCCGTTCTATTAGAGAATATCTAAAAAAATACGATGCTGTTTCTTCTGTAAAAGATGAAGAACCTGAATATGGTGGCGATGGTATTAGTATTGTGGAATTGGTGTAATTAGTTACTAATTCTGATTTTTTAGATAAAAAAACAACTTATTCCAAATAAGAAATATAGTTTAAATTTGTTAAATAATAAAACAGCAAATAATGACTTTAGAGAGTAAAAAAATGAAAATTATTGAAAAAGTGATTCAAGCTGAAAATGAGAAAAGTTTAGATGTTATCTTGAATTTCATAAAAAGTTCCGATAAACAACAAGACACTTTTATTTTAGAAAATGGATTTATAGTTGAGCCTATTTCAGATAAATTTGATATTGAAAAAATTAAGCAAGAACAAGAAAAGTCTATGGAAAAATTGATTCAGTCTTGGGACGATTTTGACCATTCAGCTTTTGAAGATGTTAATTGGGAAGAATTAATGAAAGACTTAGACTAATGAATTATTTACTTGATACAAACATACTTATTCATTCGGTTAGAAATATTCATTTTAAACAATTTATACGTCAGAAATATTTTAAACTTAGTAATTCAGTTTTTATTTCCATTGTCAACAAAGCTGAAGTATTATCAATTGCAGAGAAAAATAATTGGGGAATTAAAAAATTAAGTTTATTGCACCAGCTTTTAAATGATGTGTATGTTTTACCTATCAATAATCAAGAAATTGTAAAAAACTACATCAACATAGATAGTTTCAGTCAAGGAAGACATCCATAATCTAACTTTTCGGCTAGAAATATGGGCAAAAATGATATTTGGATTGCTTCAACTACAATGGCAATTAAAGGTACTTTGGTAACAACAGACTTAGATTTTCAGCATCTGAGAACCCTTTTTTTGGATATTGATATTTTGGATTTTCAAAATATCATTGACAATCAGTGATGTTTAAACTAAAAAATTATGACAAAAGAACAACAAATTTTAGATAAGATAAAAATTGTGTTGACCCAACATTTTGAATCGGCAGAAGCAGCTTTTGCCTACTTTGATAAAAATGGTGATGGAAAATTAACAAAAGATGAAATATACAAACTGTTAAAACAAGCAGAAATAAACCGATTTATTCAAGGAATTGTTGCCTCAAAATTAATTGAAAAGTTTGATGAGTCTGACAATGAGTTTATTGAGTGGAGAGAGTTTGAAACAGCAGTAAATCAAATTGTATAATAAAAGAAAAAACCTATTAGGTGCTTTTAATAAAGCTATTCCTAATAGGTTTTGAAACAATCTTAGTTCTGGGCTTCGTATTTAGTAATTCTAAGCGAAAGCTCATCCATATTAATAGGCTTTACAACAAAATCTTTCGCCCCCATTTCAAAAGCAGTTAAAATAAGCTCTTTTTGATCTAAAGCTGAAATTAAAATAATTGGTGTATCCCCACCATGTTTTTTAATTTCAGTTACTAATTCAATTCCTGACATATAGGGCATAATGATATCTGAGATAATTAAATCAAATTTATCTTCTTTTAAGCTTTCAAGTGCTTGGTTTGGGTCGGTTGTAGAAACAACATCATATCCGTCTTTAGATAATCTAGTAGCAAGTGCTTTAACAATTACTGGATCATCATCTACTATTAAAATTTTCATAAATTTATTTTTAAGTTTTAATTTGAAAGTTCAATAAAAATGTACTTTGGATAAAACCCTCTTTTCAATTAGCGTGTAAAAATAAGTACAATTTTACAATGTTTAATAATTGATACAGAATACTTATATATGTGAAGGTTTAATTGAGATTATTTTGAGCTTGTTCAACCATTATTTTTAGTTCCTGCATTGCATATTCACATTTAAGAATTAGCTTTACTAGTTCTTCTTTAGAAAACTCAAATTCAGCTGCTCCAGTTTTTAGTACACTTAAAATTACCGAATTGTATTCTGGCAAGTTTTCGTACCCTATATATTTTAAAGAATTTTTCAGTTTGTGTGCAACTTTTTTATACTCTGCAAAATTACCCTGCTCATAATATTGTTCTAATAAATCTGATTGAACAGGTAAATCTGTCATAAAAGCTTTCACAAGTTCTAAAACAAATTACTCATC
>JAHDDA010000316.1 GCA_020629595.1 Chitinophagales bacterium | reverse complement strand
GAAACCATTCAGTTTTATACTAATGGTGGAATAATTGGAGATGAGTGGCACGAGTCTTCTGCAGATTTGGAAATTGAAATCGGTGAAAAGGGTGTTTTTTTCATATCTCCTTTTAAAACAAATAAAGTATCTAATTACGAAAACATTTCACTTCCCTATGCACATTTTGGAAAAGAAACTTTTATTTCTACTTTACCTAAAGATTATTCTAAAGTAGAATACCAAAAACTAATTTCTGAGCTTAAAACAAAATTACCTGAGCCAAAATATAACTTAAAAAGTGAGCAAGCTGCGAAGCTATCGTCTTCTATGAATATTAGTATAGATTGTTTTTTCCCAGATGTAATTATTGGAGGCAATTCAGATACATTAACCATAGAAGGTAGTGGTTTTGGTACTAAAACTTCTGCAAGTATGGTTGTTTTTACTTCTGCTGATAATAGCGGAGGTTTTGTTTCTGTTCCACAATCTTTTTTAACCACTTGGACAGACACTTTACTTAGAATAGTAGTTCCTCAAAGTGCAGGAACTGGAGTTTTTAAAATTTACACAAGTTCAAATGGCTCTAAAACTTCAGATGAGGAATTAACAATACCTTATGCTTTAAAAACAAGTAATGGAGATCAAACATCTACTCATTTAATAGATAAAAATGGGCTTGGAGGTTATACGCTTACTTTCAATCAAAATATGATTGATATTGCAGATAGTACATTCATTTATGCTGTAAAAATTCTACAAAATGAAGTGGGCTTTAATCTTACAATGGATACCAATACCACATCAATTGCTTCGCCTGCAAATGATGGAGTTGATGTTATAGGTTTTGATACTGACGCTTTTCCTATAAATTCTGCTGGTATTGCCTATAGCCAATATAGAAGATGTGGAAAAAATTGGGAGGTTGCTGGTTTAGATTTGTTTTTTAACTCTCCCGATTACAACATTTACAATTGGAATTTTACTACAAATGAACCAACAATAGGTCAATTGGATTTTATAACTGTTGCTCTTCATGAATTGCTGCATGCTTTTCAAATTGCACATTGCTCTGCACCAGAATCAATAATGATTCCAACATATACTATTGGAACATCTAATAGAATCTTATCAGGATGTAATGACCTTATGGCTTCACACCAAATTAACTTAAGAAGTCTGTTTTATGAACCCACTTGTTCAGGACATTCATTTTATTACCCACACAATTATTTTTATTCAATAGCTCTGTTTGATTTAGATTGCCAAGAAGGAAAACGAAGTTGCTTTAACCCTAGTTTCGATGCAAAAATATTTTTACAAGGATTTTACAAATCTAACGGTGAAATGCAATCTGAATATGTAAATAACAATTTACTGCCTATAAACCAACCATATAACCAAGCTCCTTGGTTTTATTTTGGATCAGAAAAATTCTCTGATTATACTGGCGACATTTCACAAATTGTTGACTGGGTTTTACTTCAATTTTATACAGAAAATGCCCCCACAACTAGCGTTAAAACAATTGCCGCATTTGTTCTTAAAAATGGAAGTATTGTTAATTCAAAAGGAGATTTAATTGCAGATGAATTACTAGATTTAGAAGACACAAACTATTTTGTAAACATTACGCATTTGAGCCATTTAACTATAAGAAACTCTCTGGCTGTTAACTTAAACAACATTGAATTATTAGATTTTACTACTTCTGCAACTTTTACACTTGGTGGTGTAATTTCTGAAATAGAACCAAATATTTTTGGTTTATACTCTGGTGATTTTGATGGAAATGGAAACATAAATAATTTAGATTATAATTTATGGAACTTAAATAGTGCCGCAGTTCAAACGTACACCTCAATTGATACTGATGGTAACGGATTGGTCAACAATCTTGATTATAACTTTTGGGCAAATAATAGAAGTAAAATTAGCCCAGCTTTAAACTGATAAAATTTGTGAATTAAGAATTTGTAAATTTCGAAAAGTATATTATTAACTCCTCCAATTATTAATTCACAGAACCAGGCGACCGTTTACATTAGTGTATCTCTATTAAGCAAAAAGTTTCAGGTAATGCTTTTTTATATGTTGATAAAACCCTTAACGTACCCAGTGAAACATATTCTACTGAAGAACCCATCAACACTTTTTGTAGCACTACCCTGTTCATTTATATATTTGTACATCAAAAAAGGTTATCATGATTTTTTTCGTAAGGACGTATTGCAATACGTCACTACACATAAACGACAGATAAAATGTACCATAAAAATCGTAACAAAGTCTAATATTAAATTTCAATTTACACCAAATGAGTTTATTCCAAACTTCTGTACTTAAAAACTACTTAAAACAACAAGACCAAAGCCTAATTGAAAACGCTTGGAACAAGTTTACAAAGCATTTTCATAATGCCGAAATGCAAACCAAAATTAGAGGCTTAAAAGAAGAACAATATCAAAGTGGTTTTCTTACCGATTTGTTTGTAAATATATTTGACTATACACTACAACCAGCCGAAAATTACAATTTAGTTACCGAGCTTAAAAACGTTTCAGATGCTAAAAAAGCCGATGGTGCAATATTAGATACTAATGGAAATGTAATTGCCATAATTGAGCTAAAAGGAACAAATACCACCAATTTACAAAAAGTACAACAACAGGCGTTTTATTACAAACAGTCGCATAAAACTTGTAAATATGTGGTAATTTCTAACTTTGAAAAATTACGCTTTTACATTAACGATACCGAAAAACACCTTGAATTTAATTTGTTTACCCTAAAGCGTGAACAGTTTGAACTATTGTATTTATGTTTAGCCAAAGACAATGTTTATGCCGATATTCCACAAAAGGTAAAAACCGAAACCCTTACCAATGAAGAAGCCATAACCAAAAAGCTGTATAAAGATTATCATACTTTCCGAACCGAAATATTTAACAGCATTACCGAGCTAAACCCACAGTTCGATAAAATGCTATTGTTTAAGAA
>JAHDDA010000315.1 GCA_020629595.1 Chitinophagales bacterium | reverse complement strand
TGGTTAGGAACTTTGACTGAAATAGAATAGTTATACTCAAAGAAATTTTTTCATTTGATATTAAAGTTTAAAACGTTTTTTGTTGTTCAGCTTGTAGGGATGCCGATTTATCGCATCCCTTACGGTTCATAAGAAAAAAAACGTTTTAAAGTCTATTCCAATTATCGAGTTTTGTTTATTTTTCTTTAAAATTGATTAAACAAATTAAAATTAATTAATTCTGCTACTCTTAAAATTGATTTTTTCAAAACAACAAGTTTAGTTTTTTTAGTAAATTGCAATTTGGTAATTTGAATTCAATTTCTAACAAAACTTATTACAATGAAAAAATTATTCTCTTTTCTTTTTATTCTTGGAATAGCCTTTTTTGCAAGTTGCGATAATGATGATGACGCAAGCAATAATGGTTCAAATGATGAAATAAGCTACCACGCCATTATTACACCAGAAGGTGATTACGAAACAGCATTGCAAGAAGCAATGATTACTGTTCCAGATGGTGGTTATATAAAAATTGAAGCTGGAACTTACAACTTTACCAATACAATTTCGGGTAATGGACCAACTGATGTAACAATTGTAGGTGCTGGAATGAATGAAACAATTTTAGACTTTGCCAATCAAACTGCGGGTGGTCAAGGAATTGAAATTTTTAATATGGACGGAATTTTAATGGCAAACTTTACCGTTCGTGATGCTGCTAAAGATGGAATTAAAGCAAAAGATTGCGATGGTATTAGTTTTATAAATATTGGAGCAACTTTTACAGGAACACCAGATTCAACCAATGGAGCTTATGGTTTATATCCAGTTTCTTCGCATAATGTTTTAGTAGATGGCTGTTATATTTATGGAGCTTCCGATGCAGGAATTTATGTAGGGCAATCAGAGCAAGTACACGTTAAAAACTCAGAAGTAGAATATTGTGTAGCAGGAATTGAGGTTGAAAACTGTATCAATTCTGATGTTTGGAACAACAATGTTCACAATAATACTGGAGGAATTTTATGTTTCGATTTACCAGGTTTAGAAACTATTACAAACGGAAATAATACAAGAATTTTTCAAAATACAATAAACGATAATTCATACCGAAACTTTGCACCTTCAAATAATATGGTTGGGCAAGTGCCTCCAGGAACAGGAATTATGGTATTGGGTTCGGCAAATGTAGAAATTTTTGAAAATGATATTACAGCTTGTAATGTAATGGGAGTTGGTATTGTAAGTTACGATGTATTGAGTTATTTAGCAGGTATTCCAGCAAACGATCCAGATTATGATGGTTTTGCGAGAAATTGTTATGTTCACAACAATAATTATCAAAGCACAGATGTTTACCCTACGGAACTAAATGCAATGGGTACGTTTTTAACAAACGTATTTAGCGATCCAACTACCATTCCAGATGTTGTATTTGATGGTGTTATGGATAATGGTGAAAACCCACTATGTGTTCAAGAACCAAATGCAACGGCTGCCAACGTAGATGCTGAAAATTTCTTCGTAAATGTAGTTACAGGAATGGAACAATTTGATTGTACACGTGATGCCATTCCTGTAACAGAAATTGACGCACCAACACTAGAAAGCAGAGGTTTAGAATAAATATATTTTTTGTAGAGACGTAGCATCGCTACGTCTTAGTTTTTACATTAATTCAAAATTAAAAAGTGAATACCAACAAATCCATATTAACAGTTATCATATTATTTTGCCTTGTCTTTTGGGCTTGTACCAATTCAGACGAAGGTAATGGAACAGGAAATGCCGATGCCATAGATAATTATGCCGATTTTCCTTACGATAATTTATCGGAATATGGATTTTTTGTTGGTGAAATGGAAAGTTTAGAACATTCAGATAAAATTTTGCCTTACACGCTTAATTCGCAATTATTTTCTAATTATGCTTTAAAGTTGCGTCATATTTATATACCAAATGGCGAAACAGCTCAATATGTAGAAGATGCCGTTTTCGATTTTCCTACAGGAACAATAATCGTTAAAACATTTTACTATTTAGAAGATTTTAGAGATGAAAATTCTGAAAAAAATATAATTGAAACTCGTCTTTTGGTAAAAGAACCAAATGAATGGGGGGCTTATTCTTATATTTGGAATGAAGACCAAACCGATGCCGATTATGCAATAGTCGGAAAACAATTTAATGTTTCGTGGATACATTACGATGGTGAAGCAAGAACAGCAAATTATCAAATTCCCAATAAAATAGAATGTCAAGATTGCCATAGTTTAAACGATGAAATTGTACCAATAGGACCAAAAGCTCGAAATCTAAATGGACTTTTAGCCTATAAAAATGGCGAAATGAACCAATTGGATAAATGGGTAGAACGTGGCTGGTTAAGCGGCTTACCTGCTCAAAATCCGTATATGCCCAACTATTTAGACGAAACTTCAGGCGACTTAAATACAAGAGCAAGAGCTTATTTAGATATTAATTGTGGACATTGCCATTACCCAGGAGCACCAGCCGATAATTCAGGCTTATACCTTAATTATTCCAATCAAGATTCGTTACATTTAGGAATTTGTAAACCTGCCGTAGCTGCTGGTGGAGGTTCAGGTGGTTATAAATATGATATTGTTCCTGGCAATCCCGATGAATCAATTATGATGTTTCGTATGGAATCTTTAGAATTAGATGAAATGATGCCCGAAGCAGGACGTTCAGTAGTTCACGAAGAAGGAAATGCCATAATTTATGAATGGATTCAGAGTTTAAGTGCAGAATCTTGTGAGTAAAGCTTAATGCATTTTTCTTTTCCTTTCTTTGTTGGTCTCCCTTCCCTTTTTGGTCTCCAGACCAACAAGCAATTCACATTTTTCAAAGTAATAGCTTCAAACCGTACAACTTCAACACCCCAAAAGCTGTAAACTCTTAAACCCAAACACTTAAAAATTACTTTAAAAACATCAAGTTTTAAAAAAGATGTATAGATTTGACTTTTCGATTTTGAAA
>JAHDDA010000314.1 GCA_020629595.1 Chitinophagales bacterium | reverse complement strand
GGTAAACTTTGGCTAGCATTATTTACTGGATAAGCATACAAAGGCGAAAGGTTGAAAGGTACAAATATTTTCACCAAATACATTACAAAACCATACGAGGCAAAACATATTTTTTGTAAAATAGAAAAACTACTTGAAATGGCTTCTTCTTTTTGAATATTTAAGGTTATAATTCCAAAAATTATAGATAAAATAAAGAATGGAATTTTATTGAGGAAACTGGCTATTAAACTAATATTTTGGGTTTGTGCAGGTAAATTACCTTTATTAGTTGTCAATGAAATATTATCATTTTCGCTGTTTAAATACCAATCAATTAACAATAAAACCAATGGAAAAACCACCGCCGCTGGTTTGCTTAGTAATGAAAGTATAAAAAACAGAAATGTAAAGCCAAACCATTTCCAATTATTATTTTCGGCTTTAAATTTCAAATAAGCAATTAAGCCAAGCAGGAAAAAGAAAACATATAAAACATCTTTTCTTTCCGAAATCCAAGCAACAGACTCAACGTGTAATGGATGAATGGCAAACAAAATGCTTGTTACCACAGCTACCCAAATTCTTTTTTTGGAAAGTTGTAATGAAAAAAAGAATACCAAAACAGTATTGAGCAAATGAAAAACTAAATTTGTAAGGTGAAACCCAAAAGCATTGTTTCCCCAAATAGAATGGTCTAATTTTAGTGATAACATTGTAATTGGGTGATAATTGCTTGCTTGTGCTTGAGTAAAGTAGTAAGCAAAACTATACGAATTTGGTGACTGAATAACTATATTTTGTGTCACATAAACGTCATCGTCCCAATTGGTAAAACCGTTTTGAAGACTTGGATAAAAAGCAAAAATGCTTATAAGTAATATTCCGAATAGAAATATATATTTGTTTTTATTATCTGAGTTCATATTTATTATAAACGAAATTAGCAAAGCTCAATAACATATCTGAACTTTGCGACAAAGTTATGAAAGTAATAGTCACTGGTGCTGCTGGATTTATAGGTTTTCATTTATCGAAAAAATTACTTGCTCAAAATGTAGAAGTAATTGGGTTTGATAATATAAATAACTATTATGATACCAATTTAAAATATGGTAGGCTTGCCAATTTAGGTATTGAACAGCCGAAAATAGTAGAAAATAAAATAATACAAAGCGAAAAACACAAAAATTTCTCCTTCATAAAAGCCGACTTGGTAGATGAAGCAACGGTAGCTTATGTATTTGAACAAAAAGCCGATTTAGTAATTCACTTAGCGGCACAAGCTGGCGTGCGTTATAGCCTTGAAAACCCCAGAGCTTATATTGATAGCAATATTATTGGCTTTTTAAATATTTTAGAAGCCTGCCGAAACACCAACTGCAAAAGTTTGGTTTATGCCAGCAGCTCTAGTGTTTATGGAATGAATGCCAAAATTCCTTTTTCGGTAGAAGATAAAACAGATGAACCTGTAAGTTTGTATGCTGCTACAAAAAAGTCGAATGAATTAATGGCACATACTTACTGTCATTTGTACGGCATAAATGCAACGGGTTTACGCTTTTTCACCGTTTATGGTCCGTGGGGACGACCCGATATGGCTTATTTTAAGTTTAGTAATAATATAATGAAAAACGAGCCAATTCAAATTTACAACCAAGGTAAAATGCAACGTGATTTTACTTACATTGATGATATTGTAGAAGGCATAGAAAAGGTAATAAACGATGTGGCCATTTGTAAAAACCCAAAACACGAGGTACACAATATTGGCAATAGTCAGCCAGTAAATTTAATGGAGTTTGTAGAAATTTTAGAAGAAGAATTAGGACACACAGCTAAAAAAGAAATGTTGCCCCACCAAGCTGGTGATGTGTATAAAACTTGGGCAGATGTTACAGCTTTGAAAAATAAATTTGGCTATCAACCCAACACTAGTTTACGAGAAGGTATAAGAAATTTTGTGGTTTGGTATAAAAATTTCTATAGTTTGTAAAGTAATATCAATGACTTTGTATTTAGCCTTAACTTTGTATTAGCAAATAGCAGCTTAACTATTTATTATAAATGAACAACAAAAACCATAAAAAAGTACAAGCCTCAATTGTAGTACCAATGTACAACGAAGAAGGAAACGTAATTCCACTACATACCGAAATAAAAAACGCTTGTGAAAACGGTGGCTTAGAGTACGAAATAATAATGATTGACGATGGTTCTTCAGATAAAACCGTAGAAGAAATATTGAGCTGTAAACCAATTACACTAATACAATTACGAAAAAACTTTGGTCAAACTGCTGCAATGGATGCAGGTATTCGCCACGCAAAATACCCATACATTGTTACAATGGATGGTGATAGACAAAACGACCCTGCCGATGTACCAAAATTAATTCACCACTTAATTGACAACGATTTAGATGTTGTTTCGGGTTGGCGAAAGCACCGAAAAGATACCTTTATGAAAAAATTTGTTTCTCGTGGAGCAAATTTACTACGTTCGGTATTGGTAAAAGATGATATACACGATAGTGGCTGTTCGCTGAAAGTTTACCGAAAAGAGTGTTTCGATAAAGTAAAACTTTATGGTGAAATGCACCGTTTCATTCCAGCTTTATTAAAAATACGTGGGTATAAAATTGGCGAAATGGTGGTAAATCACCGTAGCCGAACCGTAGGTGTTACCAAATACAACTGGCGAAGAACTGTAAAAGGTTTTATAGATATGATTTCGGTTTGGTTTTGGAATAAATACGCCGCACGACCTTTACACTTATTGGGTGGAATGGGCTTTGTTTTTCTATTTCTTGGTTTTCTCTCAGCAATAGGAACGGTGGTTAGCTTTTTTCAAGGGCAAGGTATGAGCGAAACCGCTTGGCCTCTGCTTACTATTTTCTTATTTTTTATAGGTTTACAATTATTTGTTTCGGGTTTAATAGCCGATATAATTTTAAAAAGCTATTTTGAAAACCGAGAAGATAGACCGTATGGTATTAAAGAAATTGT
>JAHDDA010000313.1 GCA_020629595.1 Chitinophagales bacterium | reverse complement strand
GCATTCAAATCTACATTTCTATAAATTTCTTTAACCGAAATTGCTAAACCAATAGAACGCAATTGTATGTTATCTTCTATATCCAAATAGGTATTCATTATCCAAGTTTGTTCATCTTGTTTGTAAAAAGTTTCAACACAAACTTTGTCAGGCGTAATTAAAACGTACTCCTTAAAAGTGGAAATAGTTCTATATTTTCTAAATTTTTCGCCTCTGTCGTAGGCTTCGGTGCTTGGAGAAAGTACCTCAACAACTAAAATAGGATTAGTAGGTGAATTTTTGTCGTATTCAGAAGTTTTTAAATCACCACAAACTACATAAGTATCTGGGTAGCAAAATTCTTCTAACTTTTCAAAGTAAAGTTTAATTTCACTATTAAATGTTTCACAATTTTTATTTTTAGTAGAATTGTCTAAATAGTTGTTTATATTCCTAATAACCCTGCCATGACTCATTGATCCACCAGCCATAGCCACAATTTCTCCATCTCGAAATTCGTGTTTAAATTCGCTATTTTCTTCAAATGCCAAATAATCAGCAATACTTATATAATCTAATCTTTTTTCGCCCATTGATACAAATATATTCGTTATTTACCAAAGTTATTTTGATTGAAATGTATTGCATTTAAAATCCATAATCAAACATCTTGTATCATCAAATTACAACCTCTAATATCAGAATTATCCATTCTTCCCAGAACCTCGAAACTACCATTTGGGTAAACTTTTCCAATATCGTCGGTGGCAATAAAACAACACGAATGAATATTGGCTAAATCAATAATGTTAATTGCTCCTGTTTCACCCAAATTAACCTGCTTAAATGGGTCATTAATATCTCTGATAATTATTTTCATCCAAGGTGGACATTCAAAAATATTATTGCCTTTTGAATAAGCTTGCGATAATAATTCCGTCATTCCATATTCTGAATGTATAGGAATATTGCCAAAACCCTTTTGAAAAATACTGTGTAATTCTCCTTTGGTGACTTCTTTACGTCTTCCTTTCATTCCGCCAGTTTCCATTACAATTGTATGTTGTAAATTCAAATTGTATTGTTCGGCTAAATCCCACAAAGCAAAAGAAACACCCAATAAAATACTCTTTTGTTGTAGGTTTTCTAAAACAGTAATTTTATCAATCAATTCTTTGTAGTTATTCAAATAAAAACCTGATGCTTCTTTTCCACTTAACTTAATAAACTTATCTGCCATATAAACCAACGAAGAACCTTTGCGTTCTAGGTAAGCAGGCAATAAAGCCAAAATAACATAATTGGTAATTGAGCCATAAAATTTTTCAAACGAAAGGATACAACTTTTTTCGTATAAACTTAAATTAGCAACCGAATGTTGGCTGGTAATTTGCCCTGTTGTTCCACTACTAGTAAAAATTGTTTTAGAAGGAAAATGGTCTTTTACTAAATGCTTGTTTTTAAAAAACTGAATAGGTAGAAAGTGGTAATCAAAATCTGTAACTTTTCTCATAACACTAGGTTTAAACCTAGTGTTATGAGAAAGGTTTTCTTTAAAATACGAAACCCATTCAGCAAAAATAGGGTTATAATTACGCTGGTATTGGTAAGCAAAATTGGCTAATTCCTTAAAATCAGCATTACTTTTAATAGTAAATATGGCTTTTTTATAATCTGAAAGTGTCAAAGTGCGTTATTTACGATAGGTTTGATGCTGAACCTGAATAATGAAAACTTAAAATTGAGTCTAATGGAACAGAAATCTATAAATTAATGAAAAGTCGTTTTGCTAAGTCTCATTTTCTCAATTCTAATAGTCTCATTATTTCTAATAAAAAGCAAATGTAAAATGAATATATTCAAACAATATATAGGATTGTGTTTTTTCTTGTTTTTGTTAAGTGCTTGCATAAAACCACCTGATTATCCCGATGAGCCTGAAATAACAAGTGTTGCTATAAATAAAACGAACTTTGGTGAGTTGGATTTTAATGATGCTATTGTTTTAACCATTGCGTTTCAAGATGGAAACGGCGATATAAGCATAGCTGAAGGCGATACTTTTACCAATATTTTTATAACTGATCCTTTATTGGATATAACTTCTGAATATTCGGTTTCAGAATATATTCCACCGTTGGGAGCTGAAGATGATATTTCGGGAACAATACAAGTTATTATGGCAGGAACTTGGCAATGTGCTATTGATTCTACTTACACACAAGCTACCCAATTTGAAGTGCAAATAATGGATAGAGCAAGAAATATGAGCAATGTAGCCTTAACACCTGTTTTTGATTTGAATTGTCTAGAGTAATTCAATTTGAAAATCAAAGAAGTTGTGAATGTGAAAAGTGTTTTGAAAGTTTTAAAGTATATTCCACTTATTTAAACTAAATTTGTACAATAGACAGGTAAATCCTAGGTAAAGTGTGATTTAATATCATAAGTGTATTTTAAATATACCACTCTTAGGGGCTGTCTTTTTTTGTTATGTCTCATATTGTTTACTTAGATGAAAGTGGTGACTTAGGATTTAAGTTTAACTTGCCTTATAGAGCAGGAGGTTCAAGTCGTTACCTTACAATTGCCTTTTTAATTTGCCCTTCTAACAAAAAGCACTTCTTAAAAAGAATTGTAAAAAGAGTTTATACCAAATACAATTTTAACCCTAAAAAAGAAATAAAAGCAAGTAGTTTATCAGATGAAATAAAAGAGGAAATAGCTCATAGAGTTATTAGATTATTGAATAAAAATACTGATATAACAGTAAATGCAGTTACAGTATTTAAACCTAATGTAGGTAAACATATTATTCAAGATGCCGAGTTACTATATTATTATATGCTGAAAATTGCTCTTTTAGATAAGATAGATAATTTTGAAAATGTAACTTTAGTTAGAGATAATAGGAGTGTGAAAACTAAATCGGAGAATAGTTTGATTGAATATTTGAAGATAGCTTTGTACTTTGAGTTTAATAGCAAAACTAATATTATTGACAAGCCT
>JAHDDA010000312.1 GCA_020629595.1 Chitinophagales bacterium | reverse complement strand
GCTTGGTTGGGGATTTCCAATTTACACAGGCGGTGCTTTATCGTATATCGATTATACAGGAATTGATAAATTTGTTGCTGAATGTGATGATTTTAAAGAAAAATTTGGTGATAGATTTACCGTTTCTGATAAGTTGAGAGCTTTGGCTGAGACAGGAAAATCTGTACATGAGTTTTAAATAAGATTTAGGATTGAAGGTGTCAGGTGTTGGGTTTCAGGTGTCAGAAAGTTGAAAATTGAACTTTAAAACGATTTTTTCTTGAACTGTAGCAACGACGATTTATTGCGTTACCAAGATTTTTTTATAAAGCGTTGTCATATTAAAACTTTTACATATAAATTCTGACCTCTGACACCTCAAACCCAAAATTATGAACGGCATAAAAATATTAGACTTCACAAGACTTTTACCTGGACCAATGGCTACGCATTTATTGGCACAAATGGGAGCTGAAATTATAAAAATTGAAAGTCCTAAACGAATGGATTATGTGCGTTTAAGTGGAAAACAAATTGATGGGGCAAGTGTATTATTTTATCAATTGAACCACAATAAAATTCAAAGGCAAATTGATTATAATACAGAAGAGGGAAAGACCGAAATTTATAAATTAGTTGAAGAAGCCGATATTGTAATTGAGCAATTTAGACCCGGAGCAATGAATGCTTGGGGTTTGGGTTACGAAAAATTGAAGGAAATCAATAATGCTATTGTGTATGTTTCTATAACTGGTTATGGAATTGGCAATGCTTTTTCAAATGAAGCAGGACACGATTTGAATTATTTGGCTTATTCTGGTGTGTTGAGTTTAATGAAATATGAAAACGGAAAACCTACTGTGCCAGATACACAATTTGCTGATATTTCGGGAGCTTATATGGCAATAATTGCCTTGCAATCGGCTTTAATAAATAGACTTAAAACTGGAAAAGGAAGTTTTGTTGATGTTTCTTTAAGTAATGCGATGAATCCATTTTTAACAATTCCTTATGCTTTATACAAAAGTGGTTTTGATTATAGAAAATTTAATATTTTAAACGGAAAAACAACTGTTAATTATGCCGTTTATGAATGTGCTGATAATAAGTGGATTTCTGTTGCAGCTATGGAAGTAAAATTTTGGAATCAATTATGTGCTGTTATTCAGAAGCCAGAATGGAGCAGAAAAAATGAATTTGAATTGTTCAATCATGCTTTTCCAAAAGAAGAAGTTGAGGCTTTTTTCAAAACAAAAACTCGTGATGAGTGGATTGCAGTTTTTAAAGGTTACGATGTTTGTGTAGCACCAATTTTAGAAATTGAAGAATTAGAAGATTCTAATTTTCATAAAACACAACAAACTTTCCAAAAATACAAAACACCAAACGGAAAAATAATTGATGGAATTAACTTGCCTTTTAAAATAGATGAAAGAGATACTAAAAAATAGCTAAACAAAAACAAAAGATAACTATTCCTAAAAGCATAAATAAGAAAGTATATGGTAAAACTTTATATGCTTTTAAACCTGTAATTCCAAGCAAGGGCAATGCCCAAAAAGGCTGTAACATATTGGTTAATTGGTCTCCGTAGGCAAGAGCCATTACACTTTTCCATATAGGAACATTTAAAGTTTGTGAAGCCTCAATAATAATTGGTCCTTGAACTGCCCATTGTCCACCTCCACTTGGAACAAATAGATTAACTAGTCCTGCACTTAAAAAAGTAAGAAATGGAAAGCTAAATTGATTTGAAATTTGAACAAAAAAATCAGAAAAAAGCACAATTAAACCAGAGTATTTCATTATACCCATAATACCTGCATATAAAGGAAATTGAATCATTATTCCTACTGATCCATTAATTGCAGTTTGGGCAGCATTTGTGAATTTTGCAAAAGTAGAATGAGTTAAAATACCTAATCCAAATAACAGAAAATTGATAAAATTTAGCGACAAAGCTTTTTGAAAACTCTGTTGCGAAATGACATAAACAATAGCAGTACCAATAAAGAAAAAAGCAGTTAAGAAAGCTAAAGTTTTAGAATGGTTTAGCTTTTCAGCACCAACTAAGTTATCTTCCGAAATGCCATCATCTAAATCATAAATAGAATTTGGCAAATCTTCAATTTTTGTGATTTCTCCTTTCTTTGCTAAGAAAAACACTAAGAGAGGAACTAACAGAAGTAACAATATAGAAGCAGTTATATTCATATTTGAAAAAATAGTTGCATCTACTGGAATAATGCCAATTTTTTCTATAAGATTATGATTTTCTCCAGCTACGGTTATTGGTGCAGAACCAGATAATCCACCGTGCCAAACCATCAATCCAGAATAACCAGCAGCTCCTACAAGAGGATAGTTAATTTCAATTTCATTTATTCTTGCATATTCCCCAACTTTTCTTGCGAAAATTGCCCCAAAAATTAATCCTAAACCCCAATTGAAAAGAGCAAAACATAGCGTGAAAAAACAAACGGTTACTGCTGCACTTGCTGAACCTTTTACCAACTTTAGTAATCTAATAATCAAAGAGTCAACAATAGGAGAGAGAGCCAAAATGTGTCCTAATACTAAAATTAGCATCATTTGCATTGTAAACTGCAATAAACTCCAAAAGCCTTTGTTCCAAAACTCCGCAATTTCAAAAATATATAGCTGTTCTCCTTTACCTTCAGTAAGTAAAAGAGCTAAAAAAACAGTAAAAAAAGTAATTAATACTGCAATTGTAAATGGTGAAGGAAGAATTGATTTAAAAAGTTGTATAAACTTATTCGAGCTATTAGACATATTGATTTAGGAAATTCTAAATTGTCAAATTAATTATTCTAAAGTGATTATTTCTTCAATTTGATTCTCAACAAATTTTAATTTAACATTGTTGTAAAACCAAATTTCATATTTAACTCTGTTGTTGGTATAAGAAGTTTTACTTTTTGGATATCCATGACTTAATAAAGTATTTTTTTTAGACATTCCAATTCTAAGTTTATTAGAAATAATATCAT
>JAHDDA010000311.1 GCA_020629595.1 Chitinophagales bacterium | reverse complement strand
TTGCCATGTACCATTGGCATATACCCATTCTTCCATTTTCAATGATGATGGATCTTTTGTTTGTGTTGCATTTATAAGTGGTCCATAATCAGAAGCAACGGCATTAAGGTTTGTATAATACGCATCGGCACCAAATTGGGCTACTAAAATGTCTTTTAAACCTGTAATAGATTCTTTGTTTTCAAGGTCAGTTATGCTATCGCCACACGAACATAATAAGAATAAAATAGATAACGATAAGATTAATTTTTTCATAATTTGTTAAATTTTAAATATGGTATTTAGTGATGTTTTTTGTTGATTAATAATTAAATTTTATATTTCAAGTGTCTTAAAAACCAGCATCATAAGGCGATGGTTTCTCGTCTAATAAATCTCTGGCAATAGCATACATTCCATCGTTATTAGCTCCATTCCACATAGCTCTGCCAATTACATAACTTTTGCTAAAATCTTCCCAATTGTTAAAGTATTGTTTTGCCATTTTGTGAGCATCGGCAAGATATTGCCAGGCTTGTTGTTCAGTAATATAGTCCATATCAAAACACAAACGAGTAATAAAACCCAATCTTCCAGCATCCCAGCCAGCTGCACCAAGTTTCTGAATATCTTCTATGTTTTGTATTACTTTTATTTCGGAAATCTGCCCCAAATTTGTTTTTAAGTTGTAAGTTCTTTCTTGTATTGTTTGTAAATCTTCGTAATCGTTTATGTTTTGTTGTAAAAACTCATTGAAAGGAATGTCTTTTTGTGCAATTGCTTGGTAAGCAATAGGCAAACAAGCCTGAAAACCACCTTCTTTTAAATATTCCAATGTATCAACGGCATCGGTTTGGTTATTTATGCCCCACCATTCTTCTAAAATTTCTTTTACTTCAGATTTTCCTAAACCTGTTTCCAAAGCATTTACATAAGCGGCTTGTTGTGCCGAATAAATAGCCGAAGTAGCAATTTGTTTTTGTTGTTCACTGCTTAAATTACTATCTTTTTTGAATTGTGTGCCTTTAAAAGCATTCATTACTTTTTTGGCTTTTCTTAAAAATGGTAAAACCTTGAAAAAGAAGAAACCAATTGCCGCAACAACCATAATGTAATAGGTCATATATTGTTCCATAGTATTTTGTTTTTTGAAAATGTGATAAAGTTTAAAACGATTTTTATTGTACACTTCATTTGTGGTTTGTGTGTAAGGACGTATTGCAATACGTCCCTACGAAAAAAATCGTTTTAAAGTCTAATAAATAAAAATTTATTGGCTGTTTTAAATGCTTTTAATGAGTTTGTAATATTTTTCGTAATCTGCTCCTTCAATTATTTTTACTTCGGTAATTCCTCTAAAGTCAGCCGTAGAAAAATACTTGCGTAATTGACAGTAAATTATTTTTCCTTTTGCGTCGTGTTCGGCTTCAAAGTGCATTGGTCCGCTTTCTACTTGTGGCATTTGGGCTAAAGTTTCAAAGTCGTTGCGTTCAAAAGCGGCAACTACATCGTGTTCCGAAACTACATCAACATCAATACGTACATCAACAAGGTCTTTTACTTTTCCACCTGTTTGTAAATCACGAAAACTTGTTTCCATAAAAGCTAAAAATGCCATTACTAAGCCACCAAAACCAAACAAAAATCTAAAGCCACCAGCAAATATGTAGCCTGTAAAACTTGTAATACTTGGTTTAAATGCAATAGCCAAACATAAAATGGCTAAAATGGCATACACCAAGGTCATTGGTATATTTCTTACATCGGTGTAGCGTTCTGGGCGATCTTGAAAATAGCGAGTTATGCTGTCTGGATAATTCATTTTATTTGTTTTTTAAATTTCTGGTTTTAAGTTTCAGGAAGATGTTTATTTTATTTTTACCCCCAAATTTTTTGATTAATTTTTAATTTATCGAACATTTGCACACAACAAGAAATATCGTTGTGTAATTCTTCAAATACCTTTTTGTTTTTTAAATCTTTTGCCGACCACGAAAAAATACCACTTGCCGATTCTATTACAATAAACATAGTGTCTTGTGTGAAAGAAAACATTACTGGTCGGTTAAATTGGCGTTTCAGATGGGTCATTCGTTCCATCATTGAAGCA
The DNA here is from genome assembly GCA_020629595.1 of Chitinophagales bacterium. GTDB lineage: Bacteria > Bacteroidota > Bacteroidia > Chitinophagales > UBA2359 > JAHDDA01. The sequence continues at coordinate 916 of JAHDDA010000311.1, read as the reverse complement.
GTTAATACATAGCGTGCTTCAATATCATTATTGGTATAAACCACAAATTCTTTTTCAAATTCGGGGTCTTCCATATAAACAACCTCATCTCGTTTAAAATTTAACGATTGAAATGTTTTGGCCAAATAACCTACTTTACTTTCAATATTATCGGGTAAAACAACGGTTAAACCGTCTAATTTTTTATTGAATTTTATATAACTAAAAATCCCACGAAAAGTGTATTGCATTTGGTCGTTTAAGGTGCTTGAAAAGGCTCTTTTTAAACCAAATTCGTAAAACATAAGGAGTGTATTTATAATTGGTATTTTGAATAAAAACGATTTGCTTTTATTTTTTACATTATCTTCTACCAAACCAATATCGGCAATAAAAAATGAACCTCTACGCCTGCTTTCTAATACGCCAAAGGTGGTTATTGCTGAATAATTTTGATTGCCCATTTTATAAAACGGCTTGAACCAAGCAAATAATTTGCTATTGGCTAAAGTCATTCCGTTTATTTCTAAATGATTGGAAATACGAAGACGTGGAAACAAGTTTTGAATAAAATTATCGGATAGTTCTTTTTCTTTTACTCGTAATTTTGGTAATACCGAAGCATAAATAAATGAACCACCATAAATTAAAATTGAGGCAATTATAAATACAATTAAAATAGTGTATGTGCCAAAAAGTGAACCTAGTTTTTCTTGTGGTACAATGTGGTATTTTGCAGGAAACATTAATTGTACAAACGGAAAGAAAATGAGTATCCAAAATACAAATGCACTACCAAAAATGAACGTTTGCGATAAACGTGCAATTCGGTATTGCGATTTTATTTTAAGCATATCGCTTTTAAATTGTTTGTATATTGGTTGGTAATTCATTGTAAATTATGGGTGAAAGTTCTTTGTTTTTTAGACGTGGCAAT
>JAHDDA010000310.1 GCA_020629595.1 Chitinophagales bacterium | reverse complement strand
CTTTCTGGAAATTCGGGAAGTTCTACAGCGCCGCATTTACATTTTGAAATTAGAGAAACAGCTAGTGAACACCCTGTAAACCCACTTCAATTTTTTGAAGTAGCTGATAGCAAAGCTCCAACCCTGACAAAAGTTGGTTTAGTGGCTTTTGATGGCTATAATAGTATGAGTGATAATACCATTTACTATGAAAAATCGAAAACACCAGCCGTAATTAAAGTTGCACAACCCAGAATTGGCGTAAGTTTACACGCCTACGATTTGTTAAATGATGCACCAAATAAAAATGGAGTTTATTCTATTAAAATGTTTCATAACGAAAACTTGGTTTATGAATATAAAATGGATGAATTTTCATTTTATGAAACTCGTTATTTAAACAGTCATATTCATTACCCAACTTATTGCCAGTTTCGCCGCAGAGAACACCGTTGTTTTAGAGAACCAAATAACCAGCTAAGTAATTATAAGCACTTAATAAATGATGGAATAGTTGAATTGTACGATGGAAAAGTACATAATTTACGTTTTGAAATAGCCGATATTAAAGGAAATGTTACAAGACATAAACTAAAATTACAATTAGATCAAATGGGTGGGCGAATTTTTGATTTTCCTTTGCCAACGCCACACAGAGCCAATTATGGGTCGGCTTATACCATTATGGGCAATAATTTTATGTTTGAAACCCACGAGCAATCTTTGTATAATGCTTTGTATATGAATTACCAAACCGAAATAGTAGCAACTCAACCTAATTTTTCGGAAGGACATTTTGTGGGACCAAGTTGTTATGCATTTCATAAAAAATGCACCGTTAAAATCAAACCTTTTAAACACGATGTTTCAGTAAAAAACAAATTGGTAATTGCTCATAAAAACGATAAAGGAGGAGTAAATGGCTTAGCTACTTATTGGGAAAACGACTATTTGGTTGCGAAAACAAAAGAGCCAGGTACATTTTATATTACTGCCGATTTTGAAAAACCAAGCATAAAAGCCATTAAGAAATACGCCCAACAAACTTTCAAAAATGGAAGCGTTTTAAAATTTAAAATTTCAGATAAACTTTCAGGAATTAAAAAATACAACGCTTACATAAATGGGCAGTGGGTTTTATTAGATTATGATAGAAAAAGCAATTCGGTTACGCATAAATTTAGCAACAGAACGCCAAAAGGTAAGCACGAGTTTTTAATTATTGTGGAAGATGCTTGTGGAAATACCGAACAAATTAGGTTTGGATTTACGAAAGTATGATAGTGAAGCATAATTAGGCACTCGCAAAATCCGAATCTTTTCGCATAGAAGGATGTAATAATCCTAAAACAATATCACTTTTTGAAATACCTAACTCAACAAGTTCATCAGCTATTAAAATATCAGTTCTATTTTCTTGAATCCAAACCTTTTCACCAATTAAATCAATATGAAATACACAATAGTGAATGTATTTATCATTTTTCCAACCAAAACGAACTAGATGGTAGTAGTTATTTTCAGCATCAACAATTAGCTGTGTTTTAACAGTATCATTTTTATTATTTCCAAAGTAAGCTTCATAATCATTAAAAAAGTTGATTAAGATATTTCTATATTTTACTGCTTTATCCATTCTACATACAAATATAAATCTTCTATTAAACTTACACCTACTAAATTTTTTCACGCTTTTTTACAATTTAAAGCAATACATTTGTAGAAGCTCTAAAATAAGTGAAAAATGCCTACAATTTCCTACTACGAAAGTCGAAATAAACGCCAAACCGATTGGTTTTTGGTTGGTTTATTTTTAACACTGGTTGCAGTAGGTTACGCCGCTATTTATTCAGCAAAATTTAGTAGTGATATTCCGTCGTTATTGGAAAATTTTGGAGCATTTATCAAAACATCACCAGGCAAACAATTGATTTGGGTAAGTATTTCAATAACTGTTGCAGGCATTATTCAGCTTGTAGATAGAAAAATAATTAACCTTTTAGCGCCAGTTATTTATGCTTTTGTTATGCTGTTGCTGGTTTTTGTTATGTTTAAAGGGCATACCGTTGGTGGAGGTAGTTCGTGGATAAATTTAGGACCAATACGGTTACAACCTTCTGAATTTGCAAAGTTTTCAACTGCTTTAATGGTAGCTTGGTATTTAAGTCAAGTAAAAGTGAGTATAAAATCGCTTCAAGGAAAAATAATAACAGGCATAATTATTTTAATTCCTTTAGCACTAACTGTTTTACAAAACGATACAGGAACAGCACTTGTTTTTACCTCTTTTATTTTTGTATTGTATCGAGAGGGTTTGTCAAATTGGTATATGATAAGCATAGCTTCGGCAATTATACTTGGAGTACTTACGCTTTTGCTTCAAAATTATTGGATTATTCTTTTGGGTATTTCGTTGATAGGTTTAATAATTGCCATACTCAATTATGCTCCAAGTTGGAAAGAAACCCTTTTTGTTTTAGCCATTGGTAGTTCAATGATTTTAGGAGCTGAATTTTTAAGCCCCTTTGTATTTACAGGAATTATTGTAGCGCTAATTTTTATATGTTTATTCGCTTATTTATATAGTCGTTATTCGTTTTATATGTTAATGTGCTTAATGTTTTTTGCAACGGCTTACACACAAGCAGTTGGCATTGCTTACAATTATGTATTAAAACCCCACCAGCAAGCAAGAATAGACGTACTTTTAGGAAAAAAAATTGATACAAAAGGAGCAGGTTATCAAGTAAACCAATCAATGATTGCCATTGGTTCGGGTGGTGAAACAGGAAAAGGTTATCTGAATGGAAATTTAACAAAAGGTAATTTTGTGCCAGACCAAAGTACCGATTTTATTTTTTGTACAGTAGGCGAAGAGTTTGGATTTGTAGGCACAACTTTAATTGTATTACTTTACCTTATGCTAATGCTACGAATTGTTTATGTAGCAGAACGGCAACCTGCTAAGTTTACTAGAGTTTATGCCTATGCTGCCGCAGGTATTATTTTTATACACTTTTGGATTAATATAGGAATGACCATTGGCTTAATGCCCGTAATTGGTATTCC
>JAHDDA010000309.1 GCA_020629595.1 Chitinophagales bacterium | reverse complement strand
GTATGCGGAGCATCTTCCAGTTCATCTGTTAAATCCTGACCAGCCCAATGCTCATAATGTTTACCATTTCGCCACAACCTACTTTCAGAAACATCATAAATATTACCTTTGTATGCCACATAAATCGTGTCTTTATCCTGACCATTGTGCAAAGCCAACTGATTTTTTGATAGTAATTTCATACAGCACAAAACTACAGCTAAACTATCTTTATAAAACCGAATTAACTTTGTCGAGTAACAAATAAAAACCGAATTACTATTTACGACTTACGAATCGAAACAATTTCCTAAACCTAAAAGTTAATATGCAGAATGGTCTGCTAATTACAACTCACCAATCACTACAAAAATATGAAAACAGCACTTACACTTTTAATACTACTAACAACCAACGCCCTTTTCGCACAAGAAGTAACCGAAAGCTGGTCATCAAACCAAACAGGCGTATATTCCTACTCATCGCCACGAGCCATAGACTTAACAGGCGATGGCATAAAAGATATTGTATTAGGAGCAGGACGTGAAAACCAAGAAAGTTCAAAAGGTATAATTGCTGTAAATGGAAGCAATGGCGAAACACTTTGGACAGTTCCCACACGCAACCAAATATATGCAAGCCCAATTTTTCAAGATATAACCAACGATGGCGTTGCCGATATTTTTATTGGAGGGCGTGAAGCAGAATTTTATGCCGTAAACGGAGCAAATGGCAATATAATTTGGGAATTTTTCCCACAAGCCGATACCGTAAACCCTGTTGATTCGGGTTGGTATAACTTTTACTCACCACAATGGCTGCCCGATCAAAATGGTGATGGTATTCAAGATTTATTATTGGCAAATGGTGGCGATTACAATGCAACCATATTAAACGAAGACCGACCACAAGGAAATATTATGGTTGTTTCAGGTTTGAATGGTTCAGTTTTAGCAATTGCTGGTGTTCCCGATGAAAAAGAAACCTATATGTCGCCATTAGTAGCAGATTTATATAATAGCGGAACCCTACAAATCATTTTTGGAACAGGAGGCGAAAACGATTTCAATTCAGGACATATTTACAAAGCACCACTTTCCGATTTAATGAACAACGATTTATCAAACGCACAAATAGTGTTGGCAAGTCCAGAAAAAGGCTTTATTGCACCACCAAGTCTTGCCGATTTAAACGATGATTCGGTTTTAGATATAATCGTAAATGCTTACGATGGAAAAGTTGTTGCTGTTTCGGGTTTAGATAATTCGGTTTTATGGGAAGCTCAAATTCAAGGCGGCGAAACCAATGCCTCGCCAGGAATAGGACATTTTAACGATGATAATATTCCAGACATATTCTCAACTTATGCAATTGGGCTTGCACCAACTTTCACCGATTTCAGACAAGTAATGATTGATGGAGAAACTGGCGAAATATTATTTAATGAAAGTATAGGTTTTTTCCAATTCAACTCACCAACCGTTGCCGATTTAGACCAAGATGGTTTCGATGAAGTAATAATGACCACCAACGAAATAAATACACAAACTTTCGATGCAATGCACGATGTACGCATTTTCGATTTCAATGATGGTACAAACGAAATAGTTTATGGTCCATTGCAAGGAGCAAACGTAAACTCAACAGCCCTACTTTCTAATATAGATAATAACGGACAACTCGATTTTATATACATTCATAGCCAAGAAGCCTCAATAGGAAACACCGAAGCAGGTTTTTTCCTTAAAAAATTAGAATTAGATACACCAGATAATATTGATATTGCTTGGGGTGGCTACATTGGAACAAATTACGATGGAAGTTACGAAAACCCCAAAGAGCCTTGTAACGAAGCAGATTACTTTGTAACAGTAGAAACAACAGCCGTTGGGTGTGGAACTTTAGGTTCAGCAACCGTTACAACAGATTTATGTGCTAGTGGAAATTGCGAAACAATATGGTTAAACGAAAACTTTGTAGTTGCAGCAACAAGTTCAACTGCCGAAAACCTCGAAGCAGGAACGTATTACATTAAAATAATAAATCTTGATGAATGTGAATACAACCAACAAGTAATCATAGAAACATCTGAATCAGATATTGAACTGTTGGTTACCGCCAACATCGCCTCAGCTTGCAATGCATCAGATGGATCGGTATTTATTGAGTTTGAATCTGGCACGCCGCCTTATATTACTAATTTTAATGGAGCAGAATCAAGCCCAACAAACGTTTCGGTATATTTACAAAATAATTTAGCACCAGGAACATACAATTTTTCAGTAAGTGATGCACAAGGCTGTACTTCATCACAAGAAATTATTATAGAACCATTGCCAATAGAAGTTACCTACACCGAACAATGCGATGCAGGAATTTGTGCGTATCAAATAAATGTATCAGGCGGTTCTGGAAATTATACAGCAACCATCAATGGCGAAACAATCACCAACAATAATTTTTTAATAAATGAAAATGGAAGCTATGAATTAATTGTAGAAGATGGAAGTGGATGTTTATATCAAGAAACAATAACAGTTGAAATAACATCAATAGAAACAATAACAGAAAACAATATTTCATTCAAACAATTTCCCAATCAAATAATTATAGAAAGCGAAACACCAATTCAATCTTGGGAATTAATAAACATTAATGGTCAGGTAATAAATAATGATTCACAACTAGCAACAAAGCACCAAATAAACACACAAAACTTAGCAAATGGAGTTTATCTTTTAAAATTTGAAATAAATAATGAAAAAATTATCGAAAAATTTTACAAAAAATAAAAGTCATTATATATTTGCACTCCCCATTTGAAAAAGTTATTTTCTTAGTGATTTAAGTTAGTTTGAAAATCAAACTATAAAAGATAATTATTTGTCAAGTTTTTTTCTGCCAAAGTAAAAAAAACGCTTTGTAAAAAAAAAAGTAAAAATAATTGAATAAGTTTGCAAAATTCGTTTTAGATTTGCACTCCCTTTTAAAACTCAAAAAAAATGAGTTAATTAGAAGGGTAAAGTTCTCAAGCTAACTTGAAGATAGAAAGCCGAAGTAGCTCAGCTGGCTAGAGCAGCTGATTTGTAATCAG
>JAHDDA010000308.1 GCA_020629595.1 Chitinophagales bacterium | reverse complement strand
GAGTAAAAGGCGATTATGTTATTGTTGCAGAACCTTATGAAGGTTCGCCAGCACACAAAGCAGGCTTAAAAGCAGGTGATAAAATTAGCAAAATTGATGGGGTTTCTTTTAAAGGAAAAACAACAGATGATGTTAGTAATACTTTGCGAGGCAAACCCAATACAAGTATAGATGTTGAAATTTTAGATGCTGTTACCAACCAGCCAAGAAAAGTAACTATTACACGTGAGCAAATAAAACTAAAAAGTGTTTCTCATTTTGGAATGTTACCTAATAAAGTTGGCTATATTTATTTAATGGGTTTTCGTACCAATTGTGGGCAAGAAGTACGTGAAGCAATGGAAAACCTAAAAAAAGATGGTGCTGAAAGGGTAATTCTTGATTTGCGTGATAATCCAGGTGGTTTACTAAACGAAGCTGTAAATGTTGCCAATGTATTTTTACCAAAAGGCGTTGAGGTTGTTTCTACCAAAGGAAGAAAAGACGATTATCGTTCTAGCGAAAAAACTCGTTACCAGCCCGTAGATACAGATATGCCATTGGTAGTTTTGGTAAGCGAAAATTCTGCTTCGGCAGCCGAAATTGTATCGGGTGCGATTCAAGATTTTGATAGAGGAGTTGTAATTGGCTCACGTACTTTTGGAAAAGGCTTGGTTCAAAGCACTAGAGATTTACCTTTCAATTCACGCCTAAAAATGACAACAGCTAAATATTACCTTCCTTCAGGGCGTTGCATTCAAGCAGTAGATTATTCAGGACGTTATAAAGATGGTGGAGCTGAAAAAATTGCCGATTCTTTGCGTACTGCTTTCAAAACACAAAACAAACGTACCGTTTTTGATGCAGGTGGTATTGATCCAGATGTTGAGGTAAACCCAGAGGCATTCAATAACATTTTAATTTCCTTAATTACACAAGATCATATTTTTGACTTTGCTAGCGATTTTGTACATAAAAATCCAAGTATTCCAGCAGTAGAAAACTTTAAAATTACCGACGCTATTTATAATGACTTTGTTGCATTTTTAGGCAACCGTAAGCACGATTATGATACGAGAAGTGAACGTTTGGTTAAAAAATTAGAAGAAACCGCTGAAAAAGAAGCATTTTCAGATAATATTCAAGCAAAAATTGCCGAATTGAACAACAAAATTAGAGCAGATAAAACTGACGACATTCAAGATTTTAAAGAAGAAATTTCTTTTTACTTACGTCAAGAATTAGCCACTCGTTATTATTTCCAATCGGGTGCAATAGCCGCCTCTTTAACAGATGATCCTGCTATTGAAAAAGCAAAAGGAATTTTACAAAACTTAGGTGAGTATAATGCCATTTTAGCGAATAGATAAACTGATTTTTAAATAAATATTATGCGATTTGTAGATGTAAAAAACGATGTGGCTTTCCGAAAAATATTTGGTAACGAAAAGAAAACATACATTCTTATTTCGTTTTTAAATGCTGTGCTAAAATTGGAAGGTTCACAAATCATAAAAGAAATAAAATTTATCAATCCATATTTATTGCCACGAATACAAGGTGAAAAAGCATCGATTATTGATGTGAAAGCCGAAGATATGGCAGGACGACAATTTATAATTGAAATGCAATTGGCAGATGCAAAAGGTTTTGATAAAAGAGTACAATATTATACTTGCCGAGACTATTCAATGCAAATAAAACGTGGTGAAGAATACGACTTATTAAAACCTACTTTTTTTATTGGCATTTTAGACTTTAGTTTTTTTGAAAGTGAAAATTACTTATCGCATCATATTATTTTAAATGGAGAAACTTATGAACATAAATTAAAAGATATTCAATTTACGTTTATAGAATTAGAAAAATTTAATAAGCAACTTACCCAATTAGACAACCTAATTGACAAATGGATATTTTTTATTAAAAATTCTGATGATTTAGATATAATCCCAGATGATATTGATGATAAAGGTTTAATACAAGCCTACCAAGATGCCGAAAAATTTAGATGGACAAAAGATGAATTAATAGAATACGATAATTTTTGGATAGCCGTACAAGATGCTCGTGGCAGACTTGAATTAGCAGAAGAAAGAGGTGAAGCACGTGGGGAAGCAAAAGGAATTGAAAAAGGAGATAGAAGTAGAGTTATTAAAGTAGTTACAAACTGTCTTGAAAATAATATGAATAAAGAACTAATTGCTCAAATAGTAGATTTGCCATTAGGAGAAGTGAAAAAAATGATTGAAGAAATAATCAAGCCTGAATAGGGTTAAATAAATATAACAATGAACAAAAAACATATAATATTTCCAATTTTAGCCTTGTTAATAGGCACAGCTTTTACACAAAGCGACGAACTTTTTAAGCTAAGTAAAAACATTGGTTTATATGCCGATTTATATAAAGAACTGAATAAATCGTATGTAGATGATGTTGAGCCTGACCAATTAATGAAAGATGGCTTAACGGCAATGCTTAAAGGTTTAGACCCTTACACCAACTACATTTCTGATGCAGTGGTTGAAAATGCCAAGTTAAAACGTTTTGCTAGTGGTGGCGATATTGGTGCCGAACTAATGGAACGTGATGGTAAAGTTTATTTCAAAACAATTTTAGAAGGCAACCCAGCCGATGAAGTTGGTATTAGACCAGGCGATCAATTATTGAAAATTGACCGTAAAAGTATTAAGGGTAAAACCTTAGTAGAAATTCAAGAGGCATTGCGTGGTGCTGCCGATTCGCCTTTACAGTTGGATTACATTTCGTTTGCTGATGGAGAAGAACAGGTAAATATTTTATACAGAAAAGAGATAAAACCGAAAGATGTAACCTTCCACCAAATGCTAAATGATACAGTAGGTTATGTGCGTTTAGAAACTTTTATGGCTCGTGGTTGTAGCAAATTTGTAGAAACAGGCATTAAAGAACTGAAAGAAGAAGGAGCTAAATACTTGGTTTATGATTTACGTGATAATGGTGGTGGATTGCTAAATGAAGCGATTTCAATTTGTAACATTTTTGTAGAAAAAGATAAAGAAATTGTAACCTCGAAAGGTCGTTTTGAACAGTACAATAAATCTTACATTACCA
>JAHDDA010000307.1 GCA_020629595.1 Chitinophagales bacterium | reverse complement strand
TCATTAACTCAATAGCTTTTTCAGTAGAAGTTACAGGTAATTTACACATTTTATTTTCACAAACATAAATGGTTGTTTGTCCATCAATCAATTTATTTTTCAGTAAAGGAATAGTGTTTCCTTCATTTTTTCCACCCATAAAAATGGCATTTGGTAAGAATTTTTGATTCATTTCTTTTAAAATCGAATTATAATCATCGCCAACAATTGCCAACTCGTAATAAGTATAACTTAAATTCAACATTAGCTTAGCCCAATTGGCATAAAATGGTCCATTTTTCTTAACATCATTGGCAATATTTGAAAGCATTTGCTTTGCTAAATTGGCATATTCTTTATTATCTAAAAGTTTAGATAAAACCAATAAATTGTTTGCCATTACAGAATTAGAAGAAGAAATTACATTATCTGGAATTTCTTTTTTACGAGCCACTAAAGCTTTATCTTTAGACGATGTATAAAAAAACATTTTGCTTTTTTCGTCTAAAAAATATTGTAAAGTGTACTTTGTTAAGTTATTGGCTTTTTCAATGCTTGTTTCATCAAATGTGCTTTGATAATGTTGTAAATAAGCATTAATTAACAAAGCGTAATCATCTAAAAAGGCATTAATAACAGATTTGCCATCTTTAAAATTTCTGTTCAATCTGTTGTTTTCTTTCAAGGCATTTTTTTCTAAAAACACAATATTTTTTTCAGCCATTTGTAAAAACTCCGCTTCATTAAATACCGAATAGGCTTTTAAATAGCCTTTAGTCATTAAGGCATTCCACGAAGTCAAAATTTTATCATCTAAGCCTGGTCTTATGCGTTTTGCACGTTCGTTTAATAATTTTTCTTTACCATTTTTAATTATACTTTCCAGTTTATTGGCTGAAATATTATGTTTTTCTAAAACCTTTTCATCATTCCATTGTCGGTGTAAAATAAAATTATGTTCCCATTGTTCCCCATTTCTTACCGAATAGTAATCTTTAAAAACAGAAGCATCAGCACCTAATATATTGTCAATTTCTTCGGCTTTCCAAACATAAAACTTTCCTTCTTCGCCTTCGCTATCGGCATCAAGCGAAGAATAAAAACCACCATTTTTATCGGTCATTTCATCTTTTACCCAATTATGAATTTCGTAAACTACTTGCTTATATAAAGGCTTTTTGTTTAATTGGTAGGCTTCGGCATACAATTCCATAAGCTGACCATTATCATACAACATTTTCTCAAAATGAGGAACTTTCCAAAAACCATCAACAGAATATCGAGCAAAACCACCTTTTAAATGATCGTAAATGCCACCAAATGCCATTTTATCTAATGTTGTTTCAACGGCTTCTAAGGCTTTTTCATTTTGTGTAGCGTGAAAATGACGTAGTAAATAAATGTAATTGTTAGGCATAGGAAACTTGGGTGCTCCTTGTCGTCCGCCATCTTCAAAATCAATTCTATCTTCCCATTCGGTAAACAAAATATCAATATCTTGAGCCGAAAACCTTTTGGGTTCTGCAAAAGAAATATTTTCCATTTCATTTATGCCTTGCGTTAACCTTACAGCTTGGTCTTCTAATTTTTGATAATCATTTTCTTTTGAGTTTACAAAAAAGCTCAGTAACTCAATCCATTTTTCTTTTGGGTAATATGTGCCAGCATAAATTGGTCTGCCATCGGGTAGGGCAATAGCATTAAGTGGCCAGCCACCACGTCCACTAACTAAATGGCAAGCATCCATATAAATTTGGTCAATATCGGGGCGTTCTTCTCTATCTATTTTTATATTTACAAAATGCTCGTTCATTATTTTGGCAACCGTAGAATCTTCAAACGATTCGTGTTCCATAACGTGGCACCAATGGCAAGCAGCATAACCAATGCTAATCAATAATAGTTTATTACTATCTTTCGCTTCGGTTAAGGCTTCTTCATTCCAAGCATTCCATTTTACAGGGTTGTAGGCGTGTTGCAGTAAATATGGGCTAGATTCATTTATTAACTTATTGGGCGTTTTGCCTTTGTGTTTATCTTTATTCATTGTAGTATTTTCTGATATATTTTGTTGAGCTTTGTTTTCACAAGAAACTAAAAAGAAAAGGGAGTTGCAAAACAAAAAAAGCAAAAGTGTTTGGTAGTGGTTTAAACTGAATGATTTTAAAGTTCCGTTGGTCAGAGACACAACGGAGGGGAGTATTTTTTTAACGTCAAGTATATTGGCAATCATACAAGATAACCCACCACCAAGTGTTTTATTAAAAATCATATTCAAAGGTATAAAAAAAGGCAGGTAAGCCATATAGCCTACCTGCCTTTAACTGTAATTTAATTAACCTAACTTATGTAGTAAATGTTATTACATTTTATAGACACGATAAATCGGTGTCCGTACCAAAATTATAAATTAGATTAATTATTATAATTACTGCTTAGCTGGTGCAGTTTCTCCAGTTGTTAAAACAGCTTTTTTAGTTTTAGAGCAAGAAGATTTTCCTGCTGATTTAGAACAACAAGCTTTCTTTGCACTTTTTGAACAAGCAGCTTTAGTTGCAGCTGGGTTAGCTGATTTAGCTTCTTTAGTAATGCTTTCGCCTTCTGCTAACATTGCAACTTCTTTAGATAATTCGTTTCCTTCTTTATCCATTTTTACAGTTGTAACTTTTCCACTTTTAGAGCAAATAGTTTGCTTAGTTGTAGAACCAGATGCAGAGCAAGTATAAGAACGGTACTCATTTCCTGAAGCATCACACTTAGAAACTTTTACGTTATCACCAGTTAATAAAACAGCTTTTGCAAACTCAGCGTTTTGAGCATCTGCAGATTTAGCTCCTTTAGTACAAGCAGTTTTAGATTTAGTACAAGCTTTTTTAGCCGACTTTGAGCAAGATTGAGCTTCTGCAGTAAAAGCAAACATCAATAATGCGAATGTTAATACTAAGAAATTTTTCATTTTGAATATTTTTAAGATTAATAACTTTATAACAAAGATAATACCACCAGGTTTAAAATTGCCTATTCTTTATAGTCGTTTCGAGGACTTTTTTGAAAACTTGAGCAAAATTTTAATTTGTTTAACTTTCTTTTAAGAAAAATGCAGATGAGTTAAGCAATTTA
>JAHDDA010000306.1 GCA_020629595.1 Chitinophagales bacterium | reverse complement strand
TGCCAACCAAGCCATTAAACCAACGCCTGTTTTAAAAGCATCTTCATCTATATTAAAAGTAGGTGTGTGCAAACCTGAAGTAATGCCCATTGCTTCGTTTCTAATACCCAAACGATAAAAACAACCTGGAATTTGATGACTGTAATAAGCAAAATCTTCTGCTCCCATACGAATAGGTAAATCTTCCACTCTTTCTTCGCCTAAATACTCTTTGGCATAAGCTCGGCAACGTTCTGTTAAGGCTTCTTCGTTAATTAAGTGCGGATAGCCCACTCTAATTTCAACATCTGCACTTCCTCCATTTGCTTCGGCTGTACATTTTACAATGCGTTTTATGTGTTCGTGCGCTTCGTATCGCCAATCTTCTTCCATTGTACGAAAAGTACCTGCTATTTTTACTGCATCTGGAATAATATTATTATAACCTCCCACCGAATTTATTTGACCAAATGAAAGTACAGTTGGTGTTTCGGGTGGTGCTAATCGGCTTACAACTTGTTGTAATGCTACAATTATTTGCGATGTCATTAAAATTGGATCAATAAAATTACGAGGTGCGGCGGCGTGTCCTCCTTTTCCGTTAATGGTCATATAAATTTCATCGGCACTTGCCATATATTTTCCCGAAGCAAAACCAACTTTTCCTACTTCTAAAGGTGGATGAACGTGCTGACCAATTATTATGGTTGGTTCAGGGTTTTTAAGTACGCCTTCTTTTATCATTAAAGAAGCTCCTCCTGGAAATTTTTCTTCTGCTGGCTGAAAAATACATTTTACTGTTCCTTCAAAGTCGTTTTTTAATTCGTTTAAAATTTTTATAACACCCAATAAGTTAGCCGTATGAGCATCGTGTCCGCAGGCGTGCATTATTCCTTCGTTTTGCGATTTATAATCAATGTCATTGGCTTCGGTTATTGGTAAGGCATCAATATCGGCACGTAGGGCAATTGTTTTCTTTTTTGGATTTTTCCCTTCAATTTTTACAACCACACCATGTCCTGCAAAATCGCCAATGTAAGGAACTCCTATTTCATCTAATTTTTCTTGAATAAATTGTGCCGTTTTTTCTTCGTAAAAAGAAAGCTCTGGATTTGTATGAATGTGTCTTCTTATTGCAACTATTTCATTGAAGTATTTTTCAGATAGTTGTTGTATTTTTAGTTTTAAATTATTCATTTTTAGTGAATTGCTTTTTTTAATAATTAAAGGTAAAGTAAACTTCTTTTTTTTGTGTGAAAACAAGATAAACCTATTAGTTTTGTTTTAAAAATAATTTTATTCCAGCACTAATCCTTTTAATCATAAATTGAATACTTTCAGCAAGCTAATACAAGAAGTTGTTAATGATTTAATTTCAGAAAAACCAAAGTTTAACCTAGGAGATGATTGGGAACAGGAGTTTTGTGAAATTGTAATACTTCAGTTAGAAAAACATACAATTCCAGATGAAAAAGATGATTTGGCATTACTACTCAAAAATATTTGTGAAGATGTATTGCTTCATAAGCTGGCATTAGCTGAGAACTACCAACTTTTTATTGAACAAGTAAATTTAACGAGTAAAAAAGCATCCTCGCTTAGTTACCACTTAAATAAATTTAGTATTACTCATATTGAGGAGCAAAATTCTATTAGAAATTGTGTTGAAGGCAAAATATGGGAGAAATTTAGCAATAAATCAATTGCAACAAATTTTGACTTTAATAAAACCAAACAATCGGGTTATTTGGGCTACTTAAATACCATTATAAATAACGATATTGGTGCTTGTATAGCCGAAAACCAAAAAGGCACAAACAGAGATGCTAAATATGTAAATATTGAACAAGTAAATATTACAGAATCTTTTACTGAAAATGGTTTAGCCGAGGCACTTAAAAATTTTAAGTTTGTTGCTAAAAAAAGATTAATAGATCAAATAGAACTGCATAAAATAGAAGATAGAATTTTATTGGTTTTTGGGGTGTTTATTTGTTTAGGATATAGTTTTGAGGAAGTTCACCAGCATATTTTTGGTGAGGAATATAACTTTAACCACACGCCAGAAGAACCACTAAAGTTTACCGAATGTGCTAAGTTGTTGATTGAAATTTTAACCCCTAAATTTAGTAAAATGAAAACTCAGGGTTCTATAAGAAATTTTTTAAAAGACAACTTTGAAAATATTATTGAAATGACATTAGTAGATGTGTTTGGACAATCATCTGGTAAACTTTTACGACAAGAAAATATTACCGTTGCCTCAATATTTTATGATGTTTTTTCTGCATTTAGCCCAAAGGAACTCTATAATATATTACCCCTTATTATGTTGAAGTTAAACAATAACAATGATTAACGAATATAAAAATGAGCATTTGAGCATAGAAAATATTGCCTTTTATGCAAATGCCATTATAGAAAATAAGATTGACTTAGTTGAAAATAATTGGATAGAACATACATCGAAATGTGCTAAATGCGCCATTGAAGTTAGTGATTTTAAGCGTATTTTAGATGTTGTGAATAAGCATAAAACCAAAGTTCAAGGTTATAGAGCTACTGATACTACGGCACTACCATATAGGGTAAGTAAGAATAGTGATATAGGTAAAATTATTATGGAACGGTTTCCAATTGTGAATTTTGAAAATTCAAGGAATAAAAGTTCGGTATTTGAAGATTTTTTAAATTCACTATATGTAGAGCAAGTTTACTTTACTACAAATAATGACGAAGCGTATAGAAAAATTCACAAACTTCTGATAATTGATTGTGTTACAGACGAAGTAAAACCGATTAAAAATCTTAGTTCTCTTCCTTTTGTTTTAGACTTTAATACTATTGAAAAAGAAGGAACATACCGTTGTGTTTTAACGGTTGAAAATAAATTGGGTGATTTAGAAAAAATTTACGGTATTTTTACGGTAATTAAGCAAGAAACTTTCGATAAATTCGATGGTTAAGTACATGGTCATATTTATTCGTCATTTTTGAAGTAAGCTAATTTTTTATTATGTGAGGCAAAAATTCTCTGCATAGCACCGCTACGGAGATAATTTTTAACGTAACAGATTTTAACGCAACAGAATGGAAAAATAGGCATTCATAAAATGTATCGAATAATTTTGTTCAGGTA
>JAHDDA010000305.1 GCA_020629595.1 Chitinophagales bacterium | reverse complement strand
AAATCTGTTTCGGCAGTTAGTGTAACTTCTTCGCCTGCACAAATTGTTTGGTTGGCAGGTAATTCTACGGTAAATGGTGTTACAGAAATAGCATCAATGTAATAAAATGAAAGTGGTAAACTACCTCCGTTGGTGCTTGTTGTTGTGTTGGCATTTGAATTAAAGTTTCCAATGGTAATATAACTAAAGTTTCCGTTTGCAATAAAGTTACCACTCACTTTTACCCATTCTTGTTCTGAAGTTATTGGAGAACCAGCATATTCTATTTGAGGAGTAAAACTAATTGAGGTATTTCCAAACGGATTATTTTCTGAAAAATAAACACCTAGATTACTAATTGCTGTTTCGCTATTATCAGCACAACTTACATACATTTCTACACAATATTCTGTGCCTACTTGCATTGGTGTTTGTAATGCCGAATATAAGTTTGAACGAGCTCCATTATCGTTATAAACCAAAATACCAGCATAACCAAAACCATCGTAAGCAGTTTGTGAACCTAGTTGATTATCAGGAACACCTGCATCTGTATCGGTAGAGCAAACATTGTAATAACCCACCGAAGGCGATACGTTTTGTCCTCCCCAATTTAAGGTAACACCAATTTGGTTTGTATCATCGGGACATTGATTAATAAATTCAAAACTGCCATTATTTACAATATTTTCTGCCTCACATTCATCACATAATTCATTAATAATAATGGTATCGGTAAATGAAGTTTCACAATCGTTTTCATCATCATTTATTACTAAGGTAATTTCATATTCGCCTAAGGTTAAAAAATCTACGGGTACAGAACTAAGTGCGTTGGTTATGGCATATAAATTTCCTTCTACATACCATTCAAAAGTAGTATCATCACTAAAACCTGTTGAATTATTCAACAAAATAGTTGATTCGTCTAAACAAGCTGGCAGAAAAGTGAAACTAGCTACTGCTGGTTCTTCAACAACAATAGTAATATTATCAACAGCAGTACAGTTCCCTAAGTCTCCTGTAACAAACAATTCATAAGTTCCAGCAACATCAAAGTTGGTTGTTAACTCGTTATTAGTTTCTAAAATTGTACCATCAGCCAATTGCCATTCATAAGTACAGTAATTACTGTTTGCTGCAATTGTAAAATCATTGCCTGTACAAGCAAAAAAGGTATTTTGTTCTAATAATTCTGGCAATTCAAAAACCGAAATATTATCAATATAGTAATAAGATAAATTTGCATCTTGAATAGCTTCGGGATGTGTATTTGTTTGGGTTTGGGTATTGGCATTATTATTAAAGTTGCCAATGGTAAGATAATTTAGGCTGGTACTAGGCACAAATGAGCCAGCAATGATAGACCAAGTTTCTGTGTTGGTTAAAAAATTTGGACTTGTTAAAAATGGGGTAATAGGTAAATTTTCTTCTGTGCTGAAATCTGAAATATCATTTTCAGAAAAATGAATACCTAAATTGTTTATAGCATCTGAAGAGGTTTCGGCTAAACTTATTGATAGCTCTACGCAATATTCGCCATTGGCTTCTAAGGTTTGTTGTAATTGAGTTGTTATGTATTCTCTTTTATCATCATCACGTAAAGCATAAAAACCCATATAACTATTTCCCGATACAGCGTTTTGTGTTCCAAAAGTGTTGTTAGGAATGTTGGCATTACTATTTTCAGCACTGCTAAAACTACAATCGGTAAAAAAATCGGGTGTGCCTATTGTAGCTTGTTGCCAGCCACTTATGAAATCAAATTGGTTATTATCATCTGTTGTATTTAATCCATCAGGACATTCTTCAAATACTTCAGCATCGCCATTAGGTACTAAATTATTAAAATCGCTACAAGGCTCACATTCTATATTGGTGTTAATTCCTAAGGTAAATTGATTAGTGCAATTTCCATTAGAAACGGTAAGTGTTACTTGATAAAACCCAGGTGCATCAAAGGCGTATTCTAATCCTCCTCTATTAGTAAAATCAATTGTTCCATCACTAAAAATATCCCATTCGTAAGAAGAGTTAGGAGTAACACCAGTTGACATATCTGTAAACAAAACGGTATTGCCTGCACAAACATTTTCGGCATTAAAAAATACTTCAGGAATAGGGTTTGGTGTAATGGTTATGGTATCGGTTAGAATACATTGCTCTACTTGTTTTACCAAAATATAAGTAGCATTACTGGCATTTGTACTAAATGTATTTGCAGTTGATAAGGTATCGTTTATGTTATTTATATTAAACCACGCATAGGTAGAAAAGCTATCTGTTGCACTATCTGAAAGGAAAATGTTATCATTTTCACAATAATTTAAGGGTGCAACACTTATTGCAGGTGGGTTTATTTCTACAATATTAACTTGATCCACATAGTAATAAGCAGGTAATAAATCATTTGTTCCTGGAATGGTTAAATTTCCCTCCGTATTGGCATTATCGTAAAAATTACCAATAGCTAAATAGTTTAAAGTAGAGTCTGGTGTAAAAGCTCCAGCTACACGCATCCAAAGCTGTGTGTCATCAAGCGGAATTACATCGTGTACTAATTGTGGAGTTTTACCTAATAGGTTTCCAGAAATAGGGTTAGTAGCAAAGTGTAAACCAACGTTCTCTATTCCTCCACCAGCATAAGTTTCGGCTAAACTTAGGTTTATTTCAACGCAATATAGCTTACCTTCTTCCATTGGGTTGGCAGAAATATCAATTCCAATATATTCTCTATAATTATTTTCTTGGTAAGCATAAAAACCTGCATAGCCCACACCTTCTACTGGAAATTGGCTACCCAAAACGTTATCTGGTACGCCCGCATTAGTGCTACAAACATTGTAAAAATCGGGTGTTCCCCCTAAAACAACCCAATCGTTTACATTATTGGCAAACTCAGCTGTATCTGTAGGGCAAGCCTGAAAAGCCTCGAAACTTGGGTTAGGTACAAGATTTTGTTGAGCATTTAAGCCAAAACAAGAAAGTAATATATAAAAAAAGAGTAATTCTAATTTTTTCATAGACAATGAATTATAAAAAGCCACATAGTTCATAGACCACAGTCAACAATAAAAAAATTATTTTATGGACTCTGGTCTATGAACAGTAAACTAATACTACCACAAAAGTAAGCATTTAACGAATGTTGTTGGGTTGAAGTCTAT
>JAHDDA010000304.1 GCA_020629595.1 Chitinophagales bacterium | reverse complement strand
GCTTCGGTATAGCCGTGTGTATCGGTTGAATGAATATCTGATTTGATAACTTTGTTATGCAGTAAACCATCTAAAACATAGGTGGCTTCATATTCATTTGAGTTGAAAACTGTACCTGAAAAATGAAGACTTCTTGGGTCAAGATAATTATAAGCTGTTACTCCCTTTTTAGAGCCGAAATATTTGAAAGAGTAAGCCGAAAAAATAGTATCTCCATCTACCAATAGTTTTTGTCCATCGCTTGAGGTATGCAGTTTATCTTTCGACTGCTTGTAAATTTGTGGCAAGGATAACGATTTAGTAAACTGAATAACTGCATCATTAGCTTTCTCAATATTTTCTAAATAGCAGTAATTATTGGCTAAGGTTTCCAGTTTGTTTTGATTAATGGGATTACTGATTTTCGCCATTCGAGGAATACCAATATTACAGCCATACGCCATAATTGAGGCATAAAACAGCCTGTTTTTAGGTCGTATCTTTTGGTATTTATGTAGCCTATGTTTGAAGCAATCTAAGAAGTTGGTTTGCTCATTTATGGTTGATAAAATACTTAGCAGAGATATTATCTTTTCGTTTGGCAACAGCTCACTTACACCATTTACATCGTCCTTATAAGTCTTGGGTGTTTTAATCGAAAACTTGCCATCTTTACGAATACTTGTGTGCTTATTATCGCCCAACTGAATGTTAATATTGGTTTTTACATACGATTCGTGTAACTGTTTTTTTAAGCTATTTAAAACCGTATTTACATCGGTAATATTTGTAAAGTTTGCCTTTTTTAGTAGCTCCGTTTTTTGCTTATCACAAATGCTCTGTTCAATTAAATACTGGTCGTAAGCCTTATAATTATAGGAGTAATCTAAGTTGATACTTCCTGATTTTATACCTTCAAAAATGGATTTGAAGAGTAATACTTTGAAAAGAGATATATTGAATTTACCTTCTTTAAAAACCAATTTCTTTTCTTCTTCATCTAAAAATTCAGCAGGACATTTTGCCGTAAGTTGTCCTTTCTTAGTTTTAAATTCATCAATCGTTGCTATTATCTTTTTGTCAGAATTAGCCTTATTGAAACTCAATACTTTTAGCAATGGAGTAAGTGCTTTTTGTAGGCTTAAAGATTGTGCTTCTAAAGCAAGATAAAAGTCTGTACGCTCATTGGTGTGCAAGTATTCATCAACATCCATCCAGTTAGGTTCTTTTGCATCCGCTATTTCTAATGGAAATAAACTCTGTAGTTGCTCAATTTTGTCTTTGGGCGAAAGTACCTTGTCATCTTCCCAAACAATACTGGTAGCTGTGTCTTTTAAAGCAATAACTGTTTTGTAAGAAAGCACCACTTTACGAACTGCAGGCTTGGTTGCAATATGCCTATTAGCTATGTTTTCTTGGCTTTCCCTACGTGCTTTATCAATAGCTGAACGTACCAAATCTAAAAACGATTTAACTAAATAATCTGTAAATATTTGAGTTTGATAGGCTACAAAACAGATTAAGTGCAGATATATTTTTATGGCTGATTTACGTTTTAAATGTCCTACTTGTCCCAACTGAACTACATTACCAAAATACTGAATACCTTGCTCATTCAAGGGTAATTGTTCTAAAACCGATTGAGTCGATACCCTTAATGCCATTAACAGTTTCAACTTCTCGGTATTCCTTTTAATTACCGACATATTGCTTTTTGGTTCAATAAACTTTAAATCTGCTAAAGGATACATAAACTTATTAGTGGGTACTTCTTGTTTAGATTCAATTAAGGTGTCTAAACAAACTTTTTGCTCTTGAGTAAGCTGTGTTTGGATAATATTTTCTAAATGCTTTTGAAAACGACCAATACAGCTAACAATAAGGTGATGTAGATAGTGATAGGTAGGTAATTCCACTTTATCAAACCTCAATTTTTCAAGTAGACTATTAAACAACAAAACACCATCTAACTGACTTGATAAAAGCATTTTTATATGATGCTTCAAAATGGGTTCGTGTGCTGACTTATCATATTTTTGATAGCCTAAATAATTTAGTATAACTGTTCTATGTCGTAGATAAGTTGCTCTATCGTATTGTTCAAAGGAAATATTGAAAGGCAACAATCCCTGCTTATGACATAAAAAGTCCACATCTTGTTTTCTGAATGTAGAAGGTTTGAAAAAGCGACCGCAAGCCTTGAAATATCCGTAACTTAATAAGAAACCTATGCGATTGGTATGTGTGTAGCAATTGACTAATTCTCTACTTAAATTACTTGGTAATTCAAAAAAGTACATCTGTTGTTCATAATTGAAATTTGGTGGTGTTTCGTATGTTTCAATTTTTGCTTTACTCAGTATTTTTGATATTCCCATAAAAACAATATTGAATTGTGATAAAATAAAGGAGCGTTTATTAATATTAAAATAATGTGATTAAAAAATACTTTTAAAAATAACGATTGTTTGATATATTAATAGTAATATTAGGTTTTATATATCTTTTATCATTTTTTACTATGATTTACGCATACATTAGAGTGAGTACTGAAAAACAACAGGCTAAAAACCAACGATATGAAATTTTGAACTACGCTGATAGTAAAAAATTAAATATTGATAAATGGTTTGAAGAAACAGTGAGTACCAAAAAGAAGTTATCAGAACGGAAATTATCAAATTTATTAGAGCAGTTGAAAGAAGATGACATTTTAATTGTTTCAGAACTTTCACGTCTGGGACGTAATCTTATGGAAGTGATGGGGATTTTGAATGTTTGTATGGAAGGCAATGTTCAAGTGCATACCGTGAAAGAACAATATGAACTTGGGAATAATATTAATTCCAAGGTTTTAGCATTTGCCTTTTCTTTATCAGCAGAAATAGAACGCCAATTAATAAGCCAACGAACTAAAGAAGCCCTTGCGAGGAAAAAAAGCGAAGGTTTTAAATTAGGTCGTCCGAAAGGTAGCTTATCGAAGAATGTAAAATTATCTGGTAAGGAAGAAGAAATTAAAATGTTACTGGATAAGAAGATAAGCTATGCTGGGATTGGGCGTATTTTAGGAGTTCATAGACTGACGGTTAAAAACTTTGTTGAGAGTAGAAAGCTGTTAGAGCAATAATCAAATGTGTATAGTAAATGTTAAAAAATGAAACATTTCTTACTTTTGGTTATGAGATGCC
>JAHDDA010000303.1 GCA_020629595.1 Chitinophagales bacterium | reverse complement strand
GCTCCAACATCGGCAGCTTTGGTATAAATACCACCACCAACACGAGCAAATAAAGCAATTGAAGATGCACCAAATGAAAAACCAGTAATAATTGTAATTACACGACGGGCTGCATCAGCATCGCCCATTCCGTACATATTGCTAAATACTAATAATAATGTTCCTAAACCAAGAACACCTAAACCAACAACACCTAAGCCCATTACAGCACCACCAGCAAAAGCAACTTCTAAGGCTTTTCCTAAACTTGTACGTGCAGCATTTGTAGTTCTTACATTGGCTTTAGTTGCTACTTTCATACCAATATAACCAGCTAAAGCTGAAAAAATAGCTCCAATAATGAATGAAGCAGCCACTAACGGACTTGATTCTGGGGTGTTTCCGCTAATGCCCAGTAAAACAGCTACTGCAATTACGAAAATAGATAAAATCTTATATTCTGCTTTTAAGAAAGCCATTGCTCCATCTGCAATATGGTTAGCAATGTTCGCCATTTTATCTGTTCCTACTTCTTGTTTAGAAACCCATGATGATTTCCAAAATGTGTAGAGTAAAGCGATGATTCCGAACACCGGAATTAGGTACATAATCGTCTGTCCCATCTTTGTTTAATTATATCTTTTTCAAAAAACGAGTGCAAAGATACAACTTTAGTTATATTATGTACTATTTGTGTAAGGCTAATTTATTTTTGAATTGAAGTATAGACAAAAGTATTTATGTAGCTATTTTGTGGTAATTTTGTTTTGAAAGTAAATAAAGCTGTAAAATTTTTTAAATATAGATTATGACTCAAGAAAAAATTCAATTAAATTCTCAACACTTTATAGATTTAGAAGACAAGCATGGAGCTCACAATTATCATCCACTTCCTGTGGTTTTGGCTAAGGGCGAGGGTGTTTTTTTATGGGATGTAGAAGGAAAAAAATATTATGATTTTCTTTCGGCTTATTCTGCGGTAAATCAAGGACATTGTCACCCAAGAATAGTTGGTAAAATGAAAGAACAAGCCGAAACATTAACCTTAACATCTCGTGCTTTTCACAACAATCAATTAGGAGTTTATGAAAAATATGTTACGGAGTATTTTGGATTTGATAAAGTATTACCAATGAATACTGGTGCTGAAGCAGTTGAAACAGCAATTAAAATTTGTAGAAAATGGGGATATGAAAAGAAGGGAATAGAACCAAACGAAGCAATCGTATTGGTTTGTGGTCAGAACTTTCATGGAAGAACGACAACTATTATATCTTTTTCAAGTGATCCAGATGCGAAAGGGAATTTTGGACCTTATACGCCAGGTTTTGTAGCTGTAGAGTATAATAATTTAGACGCATTATTAGAAGCATTGAATGAATATGGAGATAGGGTAGCAGGATTTTTAGTTGAACCAATTCAAGGTGAGGCAGGTGTTTATGTACCTGATACTGATTTTATTCCTAAAGCTGCCGAACTTTGTAAAGAAAGAAATGTATTGTTTATTGCCGATGAAATTCAGACTGGAATTGCAAGAACTGGTGGTTTATTGGCTATTTGTGGAGATTGTACTTGTGAAGGACATTGCGAAAGACAAGAAAATTTCACAACACCTGATATTTTAATTTTAGGAAAAGCCTTATCGGGTGGTGCTTATCCTGTTTCGGCAGTATTGGCTAATAACCACATTATGAATGTGATTAAGCCCGGTCAACATGGAAGTACTTTTGGTGGGAATCCTGTTGCTTGTGCTGTTGCAATGGAAGCATTAGAAGTTGTAAGAGATGAAAATTTAGCACAAAATGCAAGAAATTTAGGTAATTTATTCCGTTCGGAATTACAAGAGTTGGTTGAGAAATCTGATTTGGTAAGTTTAGTAAGAGGAAGGGGCTTGTTGAATGCAATTGTTATTAACGATACCCCTGAAAGTTCAACAGCTTGGAATATTTGTGTAGCTTTAAAAGAAAATGGTCTTTTAGCAAAACCTACACATGGAAACATTATTCGTTTTGCTCCACCTTTAGTAATGAATGAAGAACAATTATTAGATTGTGTAAGAATTATTAAAGAAACTATTTATAATTTTAAGAAATAGTCCTTTTCAAAAGGTATTAATTTGTTGAAGCAGTAAGTCAATTTTTGATTTACTGCTTTTTTTGTGGAAAAGTTTTAGATAATTAATATTTATTTTTAATTGTAAGAAACATACTTGGCATAAGTTTCGTACACGTAAGTGTAATGCCATATTAATCAATGAATTAAAACTTTTACCTAATTAATGTCTTTTTCTAAATCAAGAATAATTGATGTGCATATAGATATGAATCACATTCGTTTCAGCCTTGAAAATGGTTGTGAGCTTGCTGTGCCTATTTCTTGGTATCCCAAATTAGAAAGAGCATCAATTAACAAGTTAAAAACATTTAGATTAACTGATTGTGGAACAGGTATAATGTGGGATGATATTGATGAACTGATTAAATTAGAGGACGTTGTTAATGGAAAACACTACACTCCACCAAAAGGAAATCGTCCAGCATTTGATTTATAAAAAAACGCTACCAACCATTAAGATTGATAGCGTTTAAGATATCTAAACAAAACTGTTTATTTCTAAAATTATAAACCAACAGTTACTGAAAAATTAATTAAAGTTCCTAATTGGCTAAAGTGGTAACCATCATAAGTCATTTGAGCATAACGCTGGTTGAAAGAAATTAAATTTAACTGTCCTTCTAAGAAATCAGCATCATTTAATAAAGATTCCCCTTCAGCGTTTTCTGCTTTAAATTCCCATTCTGGTAATACATTGAAGATATTATTCACATTTAAGTCTAAGGTTACTTTATCATTTGCTCTGTAAGAAACGCCTAAGTCAGTAACAACTTTTGTTTGAAATTCTGTATATAAATTAGCATCTAAACCTTGCTGGTTGAATGTTGTAGGACCAAACAAAGTATTGTTTAAAGAAACACCAAATTTATTAATTCTGTAATTTAAACCTAAAATTGCCTTAAACTTAGGGCGAGAAGTAAAGAATAAAGACTCTTGTGTTTCGTTAGCAACCGATTGTCCAGCTCCTTCAACTAATGCAGGATTCTTTATTTCTCCTTCTCTTTCGTTTTGGAAAGTATAATTACCTGATAAGTTAATACCCATTTGTCCTTTTCCAATTTCTAAACCAGAATAATT
>JAHDDA010000012.1:16032-19684 GCA_020629595.1 Chitinophagales bacterium | reverse complement strand
TGTAATTTCGATAGTAACGATTATGAACGTATTGATTTGATGGCTGGAATTTTACGTCATTTTGATGTAGTTGCCTTGCAAGAAATTAACATAAAAAAAGGACCAAAAGGTGTGGCGATGCTTGCCGATGAACTGAATAGAAAAGGAGAAAAATGGGATTATGTTGTAAGCGAAAGAACAAATAGTTCTAGCCCGCAAGCTAGTGAAAGATATGCTTATTTGTGGAAGACATCTAAACTTACAAGAAAAGGAAAGGCGGCTTTGGCAAAAGTGTTAGATAAAAGTATTGATAGAGAGCCGTACATTGCTGTTTTTGAAGACAAAGCCTTTAATGAATTTGCTTTGGTTAACTGTCATTTAGTTCCTAAAGGAAAAAATCCGAGTAAAGAGGCTGGAATGATTACAAAGTTAATTAGAAAAGATCCTTCCAGAAATTGGATAATACTAGGAGATTTTAATCAGGATCAAAAGTCAAGTGGAATGAAGCGCCTAATAAATGAAGGTTATGAGTGTATTTTACCAAACCAGCCAACCAGTTTAAAATCTAAAGGAGTACCAAACGATAATTTAGACCACTTAAATGAACCTTATGATAATATTTATATTAAAACTAAGGAAATGGAAGTAATTGAAAGAGGAACAATTGATTTTGCAAGAGCTTTCAAAACAAATAAAGAAGCTAAAAAAATATCGGATCACATTCCTGTATGGGCAAAATTGAAATTTAAGTAATGTTTTAGGGCTTTTTAGCTTATTTTTGCTGATTATATATAGCTTTTACTTTCAATTATGTTTGATTTATGAATGAAATACCTTAGATGAGACAAGAATACAGCAAATACACACTTGAAGATCACGAAGTTTGGGCAATTTTGTACAAAGAACAAATGTCGCATTTACCCAATAAAATTACAAAGTATTTTTTAGAGGGAATTAAAATTGTAGGATTTGAGCCAGATAAAGTGCCAACGTTTGAAAGAGTGAATGGAGGCTTGAAATCTTCTACGGGCTGGAGTGTTTTTGTTGTACCTGGACTTATTGACAATAAGCCTTTTTTTGAACATTTATCAAATAAAGAGTTTCCTGCAACAACTTGGTTACGCAAAAAAAGTCAATTGGCATATTTGGAAGAACCCGATATGTTTCACGACATATTTGGTCACGTGCCAATGCTTAGTGTGTCTGCTTTTTGTAATTATTTATCAGAATTAAGTGCCATTGTTTTAAAGCATATCGAAAATCCGAATGTGGTAGAAGTAGCTGCACGCTTGTATTGGTACACCGTTGAGTTTGGAATGATTAAAGAAAATGGTAAAGTTAAAATTTATGGTGCAGGAATTTCATCTTCTTCAGGCGAGTCTAAATATTGCGTTTCTAAAGAAGCAACATACTTACCTTATGATGTGAAAACAATTTTCAATACTCCATACATAAAAGATAAGTACCAAGAACAGTATTTTGTAATTGAGTCTTATGAACAATTGTACAACTCGTTACCAGAAATTGAGCAGGAGATTGAAAACATTGTTGAACAATCGGTTTACATTGAACCATCTTATGCCTAATTTTCTCAATTAATTGTTAATTTTTATTTTATTTATAAATATCGAATATTGAAATCTGTTATTTCTTTGCAACTAATTTATAGATGAAAAAAATCGACAAACTATTACTGAAAGCCTTCATTGGTCCTTTTTTCCTTACATTTTTTATTGCCATAATTGTATTCGACTTACAATTTTTATGGAAATATATAGATGATTTAATGGGAAAAGGAATTGAATTATCTGTGATTTTAGAAATGTTTGCTTATTTCTCTGGAAGTGTTGTTCCATTAGCATTACCACTTTCAATATTAATTGGTTCAATAATAACTTTTGGCAATTTAGGAGAACATTATGAGTTAGTTGCCTTAAAATCTTCGGGTATAAGTTTACAAAGGTTTATGATGCCACTTTTAGTAGTTTCTATTTTGCTTGGAGTATTGTCATTTTACTTTTCAGATAATGTTTTACCTTATTCAAATCTCAAATTTAGACAAGTTTTTTCATCTATAATCAAGAAAAAACCAGCATTAAATATTCAGGCAGGAACAATTTATAAAGAAATAGAAGGCTATAATATTTTAGTAGGAAAAAAAGAGGCAGATAATAAAACTATTCACGATATAAAAATATGGGATAAAACCAGAAATCAAACAAGTTTTAGCAATGTTTTGGCGGCTAATACTGGAAAAATGACCGTAACTCCTGACGAAAAATACTTAGTTTTTAGGTTATATGATGGTTCGCAGTATGAAGAAATGAAACATAATGATCCTAAAGAAAGATTGAAAAACCAACATTTAAGAACTTATTTTAATGAATACGAAATGATTATGAGTTTAGGTTCATTTGGTTTTTCCGAAACCAATGAAGATCGTTATAAAGCTCGCCCAAAAATGATGAGTATTGATAAGTTAAAACAAACTGTTGATTCGCTTGAAAATAAAAAAAATACTATACCAGATCAAACCTTAATGCAATCTAAAACTGCGTTTTCATTTCTTAAAGATTCAAATTTTGTTGCCCAAACAAAATTAATTGACAATGAAAATGAATGGTTATCTTGTATTGCTTTGTTAAATAATAACAAACAGAAACAGCTTTTCACTAAAGCTACCGAACATTCTAAAACAATGTTTAAAAACGCCGCTTGGTCGGCATCACGTTATAAAAGCAGCAATTCAAAATTAGTAAGATATTATATTGCTTGGTTTGATAAATATGCAATGGCATTTTCTTGTATAGTTTTATACTTAGTAGGAGCAAGTATGGGGGCAATTATTAGAAAAGGAGGCATTGGCGCACCAATGGTAGTGGGTATTTTATTTTTTATGACCTATTTTGTATTAACTACTTCTGGTAGAAAAATGGCAGAAGAGTTGGCAATTTCTCCTTTTAATGGAACTTGGCTGGCAACATACATTTTATTACCTATTGCTTTATTTTTACTTTATCACGCAGTTAACGACTCACAAATTTTAAATTCAGATAATTATAAGAAATATTTTCGTAGGCTTTTTAGAATAAGCAAGTTTTTTAGCGAAGTTTAGATTTGTTCCTTTAGTTTATAAGTATATCTTTGCATAAAATTGTAAACTAAAACAAAAACCAATGCGTAAAATTTTATTCATTTTTGCTACAATAGCATTATTTGCTTCTTGTAGTGGAGACTCTGCAACAAATTCTACTGAAGACACTGCGAAAAAAACAGAACAAACTGCAAATAAAGCGGCTACTGCTGAAGCAAGTAAAAAAGCAAATGCAAATACAAAACGCAAACCTGTTCAGGCGGCTGTAGATCCAGAACAAGCCCAAAAAGACGATGCATTAATTCAAGATTATTTAAAGAAAAATAATTTAAAAGCTGAAAAAACAGCTGAAGGGGTTTACTATATCATTACTGAAAAAGGAAGTGGTAAAAACCCAACTATTGATGATAGAGTTAAATGTCATTACAAAGGTTACTTATTAGACGGCAGTGAGTTCGATTCGTCTTATGCACGTAAAACACCAGCAACATTTCCACTTAAAGGGGTAGTAAAAGGATGGCAAATTGGTATTCCTTTAATAAATCAAGGAGGAAAAGCTACATTATTAATTCCATCGGG
>JAHDDA010000012.1:0-15932 GCA_020629595.1 Chitinophagales bacterium | reverse complement strand
GAGTGCTTTTTTTATTTCTTACAAAAATTAATTTTCAAAATAATAAAACTCTTTACTTAAATAATTATATTTGAACAAGCTATGAAAGGAGTTCAATACATAAATAACTTAGAAGGCGAAAAGCGATATGCAGTTGTTGATTTAAGCGTTTGGGGTGAGTTATTCAATTATTTCTTGGAAGAAGTTGAAGACACAATAGTTTATGACGAAGTTATTGGAGCTGAACTTGATAGAGAAAAACTACTGCTTGTTTTAAAAGAAAAACTAGAAAAATCTAAGTTAAAATTTGAAAACAAAGAAAAAAGAGAAAACGGAAAACCTAAGTTTCAACTTGCTGAATAATAAGAATAATGATTTACAAAGTAAAGTTAACAGATAATGCAAATGAGCAATTCAGAGATTTGCCGCCTTCGTGCTTTCAAGAAGTAATGAATGAGCTTACACAATTAAGCGTTTACCCAAAACCTCCTAAAGCTGAAAAACTTAAAACACGAAATGCCTTTAGAATAAGAGTTTCTAATTACAGATTTGTCTATTTTATAGATGAAAAAATAAATGTTGTAAACGTTTTACACATTAAAGAAAGTGCAGAATAATTTTTCAAATCTTAAAAATTTCCATTAATGACTTTCATTAGTAAGATTGTACAAGATATTGATGAAGAAAACTTAAATGAACTCATCAATAAATGTTATATTTTTCCAACTCGTAGAGCCTGCGCATTTTTTAGATTTGAACTACAAAATAGATTTAAAGATAAAATATTTTTTGCCCCTAAAATTTTAAGTATTCAAGATTGTGCAACGCATATTACCAATATGTATGTAGCAGATGATTTACACCTATTACTTGAGTTATTTAAGATATATATTCCTATTACAAACGACCAAAATCACAATGGCGATGATTTAACTTTTGATATCTTTTACCCTTGGGGGCAAATGTTACTTAAAGATTTTGATGAAATCGACAAGTATTTAGTGGATGCCAAAAAGCTCTATTCAACACTTTTTGAAATAAGAGAAATGGAATTGGACTTTAATTTAAACCAAGAAATGGTAGAAATTATTGAACGATTTAGAGATGTAATGTCGGCTGAACAAAAAACAGATCTACAAGAAAAGTTTTTAAGGGTTTGGGAAAAATCTTATCAAGTTTATAATGAATTTAAACAGCTTTTAAAGCAAAAACAAATTGCCTATGAAGGAATGATTTATGCCGAGTGGAATAATTTGTTACAAGACTTGGAAAATGAAATGCCTTATGATGAATTTATTTTTTGTGGTTTTAACGCACTTTCAAAAGTAGAAGAAAGTATTATAGAAAACCTGATTAAAAGGAAAAAAGGTAAAATTTACTGGGATGCCGATACTACTTTTTTAAACGAAAAAAAGTTTGAAGCTGGAATGTTTATGCGAAAATATCAAAATCGCTTTCCTGAGTCAGCGACATCGAGGTGGATAATTACCGAAAACCAAGTTTTTAAATCTAATAAATACAACTTTGCCGAAGTACAAGGCGATATTGGGCAAGCCCGATTAATGGGAAGTATTTTAAACGAAAATAAGTATAAAGGAAGAGAAACTGCTATTATAGTTTGCAATGAAAATTTGTTGTTTCCTACATTATATGGTATTCCCGAACATATAGAAAAGCTGAACGTAACAATGGGCTACCCCATAAAATTAACGCCATTGTTTGCCCTAACTCAATCGCTTTTTGATATACAATTAAATGCAAGAGGAAGCAAAAACAGCCTTTCATATAAATATACAAGCATAGCCAATTTGTTTGAAAACACCTATTTTAAATCGTTAACAAATGAAGATGGAATTGCATTACTAGAAAAAATAAAAAAAGAAAAATTATCGTGGGTAACTAATAAAATTATTTTCGAGTTTATAAAAAACGATTGGTTGCAATCTCTTTTTATTCCCTCTGAAAACACCTTAGAAATTTTATCGAAATTAGAGCAACTTCTTTTTAATCTTTTTGGAGAAATTTCTATTTCAGATGAAGATATAGAAGAAACCATTGAAACAGAAAATACGGTTTCTATTGAACAAGAAATGGTCTATCATTTTATAAAACATTTGAAATTATTTAGATCAAGAATTGAGCAATACGAATTTGATTTTGAATTAAAACACCTTAAAAAAATATTTTTAGAATCATTAATGGGCTTGAAAATACCTTTTTCTGGCGAACCACTTGAAGGCGTACAATTAATGGGTTTTTTAGAGAGTAGGGTACTCGATTTTGAAAATGTAATCATTTCTGCTTTAAACGAAAACAATATACCCGCTAATAGTAAAAATAATAGTTTCATTCCTTTTGCCGTAAGAGTGTATTATGGTTTGCCAACTTATATTGAGCAAGATGCCATTTATGCCTATCATTTTTTTAGATTATTGCAAAGAGCCAAAAATGTATATTTTATAACCGATGCTTTAAATGGAGATGCAGGAGAAGCAAGTAGATTTTATCTTCAGTTAAAAACTTATTTAACAACAAGGCAGCACGCTTTCAATTACAAAATTTATACAAACAATATTACTCCTACTTCAAACCCCAATTTATTGGAAGTTAGAAAAACAGCCGAAGTATTAGAAAAACTAAGTGCTTATGAAAGTCATAAAAATGAAAAACAATTTTCGGCTTCAGCATTATCGTTATATATAAATTGTCCTATCCAATTTTACTTTAAATACATAGCTGAACTTAAAGCAATAAAGCCTTTTAAAGATGAAATTGAAAATGTTGATTTAGGAAATGTAGTACATAATTGTTTGGAAAATATCTACAAACCTTATGCAAAGCAAATATTGAATGAACCAATTTTTAAACAGTTGGTAAATAAGCAATTGGTTAAAAAAGAAGTTGAAAGTGAGTTGAGAAATCAATTTTACATTACAGATAATAAAGAATTGGAAGGCAAAAACTTAATGCTTAGAAATGTTATTGAACGTTTGGTTTTTAATGTGCTTAAAAAAGATGCTGAACAAGTTCCTTTTGCCGTTTTATCAACAGAAGAATATTTTAACCATAATCTTAAACTTAGCAATGGGAAAACGGTTAAACTTTTCGGTAAAATAGACCGTATTGATTTAAAAGATAATATTTATACTGTTGTTGATTACAAAACAGGCGCTGTAAATCTTAAAGAAAAGTTAGAAAAGTTGTTTGAAAAACCAGATAGAAAAACCGAATTTCAAGTCTGTTTTTACGCATATTTATTACATAAAACACATCCTACCTATCAAATTAAAGCAGGTATTTATGCTTTAAAAGAATTGAGTAATGGTATTAAATTTTTAAATAAAGGAAAAGTTTTGGATAATGCTTTTTTTGAAAATTTTGAAACAGAATTAATAGAATTAATTGAAGAAATGATGGATGAAAACACACCATTCACTCAAACTTCAGAACCCAACCGATACACTTACAGCGATTTTAAAGAAATTGTGGCTAATACATAAAATTAGAATTTACACTTTTCCGTCTGGATTTGTAATTCGCTTGAAAAATCCAGTAAGTCGTTCTTTTATAGTATCACCAGCTTTTTGAACTGTTTGTGTTACTTCTTTGCTTGGATCAAAAATTGACTTTTCTTTTAAGGTTTTATTTTCTCTTTCTTTCTGAAGATTTTCGGGCAGGTTTTTTAATTTTTCAACCGATAATTCTTTTTCTAAATCGTCTAATCTTACCTCAAATTGAGATAGTTTTTCGTTCTTATCTCTAATTTCTTCCTCAATTTCAGTTTCAAGCTCAACTATCTTTGATTTTAAAGAATCATTATCGGCTTTTGTCGTTTTTAAGTTTTCTCTTTCAAGCAATAATTCTTCTCTAACAATTTTATTATCTCTTTGGCTCTGATTGTAAAATACTTCCAATTCATTATATTTATTTTGCCAGTTTTTATTCAAAAAAAAATAAACCAATAAATTAATGACTAAAGCTGGTAAAAAGGCTATTAAGCCAATTAAGGCAGGATAATTATTAATCAATTCTAACATAAACCAATTTTTGCATTTTCATTTAGTAAGTTTTAGAATTGAATAGTAACTATTTTGCTTGAGTTTTGTAAATATTTAACTCATTCTTCAAAATTTACCATCATAAAATTACCATTCCGATTTAAAGTGAAATTGAATATCGGGGTTTTGTTGTTGTAACATATCTAATGTAAAAGCACTTTCAGCTAAAAATACAGGTCTTCCATCTTTATCTTCAGCCATTAATCGGTTTTGGCGTTTCATAAAATCATTGAGCTTGCTTGTGTCATCACTTGAAATCCAACAGGCTTTGTGTAACGAAACGGGTTCATAATCACATTTTGCTCCATATTCGTGTTCCAATCTATATTGAATTACTTCGTATTGTAATACACCAACAGTTCCAATTATTTTACGATTATTTGATTTTCTAGTAAAAAGCTGTGCAACTCCTTCATCCATTAATTGGTCAATTCCTTTGTTTAGTTGCTTGGTTTTCATTGGGTCGGCATTATTTATATATCTAAACTGTTCTGGAGAAAAACTTGGGATACCACTAAATTTCAGTGTTTCACCTTCTGTTAAAGTATCGCCAATTTTAAAATTACCCGAATCGTATAAACCAATAATGTCACCAGGGAAAGCCTCATCAATAACATTTTTCTTAGAAGCCATAAAAGCAGTAGGATTTGAGTATTTGAATTTTTTACCTAATCTAACGTGGAGGTAATTTTTATTTCGTTCAAAAATTCCTGAACAAACTCGCACAAAAGCAATTCTATCTCTATGGCGAGGATCCATATTAGCATGAATTTTAAAAACAAAACCAGTAAATTTATTTTCATTAGGTGCTATTTCTCTCTGCTCAGTTATGTATTCACTCGGCTCTGGGGCAACATCTAAAAAGCAATTCAATAACTCTTTTACACCAAAATTATTTATAGCAGAACCAAAAAATACAGGAGATAAATCGCCTTTTAAATATGCTGTTTTATCAAAATCTGGATACACTGTCTCAGCCATTTCCAATTCTTCACGTAATTCATTGGCTAGTTTTTCACCACATTCTTTATCAAACAAAGGGTCATTTACATCAGTAATTTCAACAGCATCTTCTTGGGTTGTGTGTGCCTGAAAAAGTTTTAGCTTTTTTTCATAAATAGACCAACTTCCTTTAAACTCGTGTCCCATTCCTACAGGCCAACTCAAAGGCGTTACAGTTAAACATAGCTTTTGTTCAATTTCATCTAATAGATCAAAGCCATCTTTTCCATCTCTATCCATTTTGTTTATAAAAACAATAATGGGGACTTTTCTCATTCTGCAAACAGCCACCAATTTTTCTGTTTGTGGCTCAACACCTTTTGCTACATCAATAACCACAATTACGCTATCGGCTGCCGATAAAGTTCTATATGTATCTTCAGCAAAATCTTGGTGACCAGGCGTATCAAGAATAATAATTTTTTTATCTCTATATTCAAAACCCATAACCGAAGTAGCAACAGAAATACCACGTTGGCGTTCTATTTCCATAAAATCAGAAGTAGCGTGGCGTTTTATCTTATTCGATTTTACAGCACCAGCAGTTTGTATTGCACCACCAAAAAGAAGTAGCTTTTCTGTAAGCGTTGTTTTTCCAGCATCGGGGTGGCTAATAATGGCAAAAGTTCTTCTTTTTTCTATTTCTTCAATTAATTTCGACATTCGGCTTAAATTTGAGGGTGCAAAGATACAAATTTGTATGGCTGATTTTAATAAATTTACAATTGCAGATTTCAAAAGTCTAAAACCAATAAAATTTAAAATGAAAAAATTATTACAACTATACGGCTTAATGCTGTTTGTTTCCAGCTACTGTTTTGCCCAATCATACACAACCGAACAATTTTTTTTAGACAAAGACCATAAAAAAGTAGCAACTAAAGAAGCATCATATTACACACAAACAAATTATTACCAAGCTAATAAAGTAATGGTAGATTTGAATTTGTCGCATAACAGAATGCCAGTAGGATACAATGAGTTTCTTGTTGAAAATGGCGATACAATTCAAAACGGACCAAGT
Source organism: Chitinophagales bacterium (assembly GCA_020629595.1). Taxonomy (GTDB): domain Bacteria; phylum Bacteroidota; class Bacteroidia; order Chitinophagales; family UBA2359; genus JAHDDA01. The sequence continues at coordinate 9,869 of JAHDDA010000012.1, read as the reverse complement.
ATAAAATGGTATGAAAATACCAAAAAGGCTTATGAAATGAAGTATAGTAAAGGTGTAATAGTAGGAAAGTTAACTACGTTTTACGAAAGTGGAAAACCTAAAAGAGAAGATACTTATAATGATAATGGAGAACTTGTAGAAGGAAAATGTTTTGATATTGAAGGCAATGAAATTGAATATTATGCCTATAAAATAGAACCCAGTTTCCCCAATTTAATTGACTATTTAGGAAAAGAAATAAAATATCCGAAAAAGGCAAAAGCAAAAAAAATTGAGGGAACTGTAAATTTACTTTTAACAATTGCAAAAGATGGAACTGTGTTAGAAACTAAAGTTTTAGAGTCGCCACATAAATTATTAACCGAAGAAGCCGAAAGGGTTATTTGTACTATGCCAGAATGGGAAGCAGGAAAAATAGATGGCGTTGCTACTAAAATGAACATTGTATTGCCAGTAAATTTTAGATTATAGAGAATATCTAATTTAGTTTACCCCATTTTCTAAGTAACTTCAGACAAACAGAAAAATCTTTACTAAGTTCATTTTCAAATTGTGTTATTTCATTGGTTTTAGGATGAATAAAAGATATAGAATGAGCTTCTAAAGCCATTCGTTTTATAAGAGGTTTAGCCTCTCCATTAAATTTAGGTTTTAAATGCTTTAAAGATATTAACTTTTTTGAGCCATATTGCTGGTCGGCTAAAACCGGATAGCCAATACTTGATAAATGAACCCTAATTTGATGGGTTCTTCCTGTTTTGATATTAACTTTCAGTAGTGCTAATCCTTTGAATTGTTCAATTTTTTCAAAACTTGTAAAAGCCTCTTTTCCTGAAATGTGCGTTTCCATCAAGCCTTTTTTAGCTTTATTTTCTCTAATTCGTAAATCAATGGAATGTTTAACTTCAGGTTTACCTTCAACAATAGTTAAATAAGTTTTTTGAATGTTATTGGTTTGAAAAAGCTGATTGAAATATTGATGATTTTCTCTATCCAAAGCGAAAATCATTAATCCAGAAGTATTAAAGTCTAAACGGTGAACCGTAAAAACTTTTGTGTTTAATTGTTTTCCTAAAATGGATAAAACATTTGGTCTGTTTTCATCAAATCTATCAGGAATACTTAATACACCTGCTGGTTTTTCAATAATAACAAATCCCGTTTCTTTATGTAAAATTTTTATTTTCAATTTTTAATTTTTAACAAAGCTGCTAAGGCTTTGCAATGTTCATCATAAGTTTTTCTTCCTTCAGGTGTAATCGAATAGGAGGTGTTTGGTTTTTTCCCTATAAATTTTTTATGCACTTTTATGTAGTCATTTCTTTCTAAAGCTAATATGTGGCTCGCCAAATTACCGTCAGTAAGGTTTAATAATTTTTTAATTGCATTAAAATCAACTTTCTTATTTACAGTTAGTATAGCCATTATACAAATTCTAACCCTACTATCATAAACCTTATCTAAAGAATTGAAAACTTCTAATATTTTCATATTTGTTTCTTTTTTGAATTTCTTTGATTTCCAAAGTTACTATTAATTTTTGTTCTATTTTATTTTAATTTGCATTTTAACTTTGTATTCAATATCAAATGATTATATTTATAAAATAATTTTGAAGTAATTGCTTTGTTAATATTTATTGAATATTTTTACTGTTTTAGTTAAACAATTTTAACTATATCTCAATAGATTTGAATTTATCAAACACAGATATTGGAACTATGAATAAAATTTTAACACTCTTTTTTTTCTTTCTTAGCTTAGAATTTATTGCTTTCGCACAAAGTTTTGATGTTTCAGGAAATTTAAAGGACGCTGAAACAGCCGAGCCTCTAATTGGAGCTTCCGTATTAATAAAAGGAACTTCTAATGGTGCTGCAACTGATTTTGATGGCAACTTCGAAATTAAAAACGTATCTATTGGAGACGTTTTGATAATGACTTATGTTGGTTATATAACTAAAGAATATGAAATTATTGACGACAGTTATCTTAATTTAACTCTTACTACAGATGCGCAACTATTAGATGAGTTTGTTGTCATTGGCTATGGTCGTCAAGAGAAAAAAGTATCAACGGGCTCTATATCTAAAATAGAAGCAAAAGACATTGAAGGCTTTAAGGTACAAGATGTAAGTACAGCTTTAGAAGGGCAAGTTACAGGTTTAGTAGTTAATGAATCATCTGGTCAACCAGGAGCTTCAAAATCAATATTAATTAGAGGAATTAGTACAAATGGTGATAACTCACCTTTATTTATTGTTGATGGACTTCAAGTTTTTAGCCTTGATAACATTAGCCCTGGCGATATTGAATCGGTTGATGTATTAAAAGATGCGGCATCAACTGCCATTTATGGGGCAAGAGCCGCCAATGGTGTGGTAATTGTTACCACCAAAAAAGGAAAAAAGCAAGAAGGTGGAAATTTAACTTACGAGGGTTTTACCTCAATTTCAACACCCTGGAGATTGCCATCAATGTTAGGCAGAGATGATTATTTAGAAATTACAAGAGAAAAATTTGCAAACAGTGGTCAATTAGCCTCTTTAGAAGCATTGGGTTTCCCTGCTCCTGGAACTGAAGGTTTACCTGATACCGATTGGATGGACGTTATTTTTGAACCAGCAAGAATACAAAGTCATAGAGTTTCAGCAACGGTTAAAAATGCTTTTATGTCTTTAGAATATTGGGATCAAGATGGTGTTATAGGGCAAGAAAAATCAAATTATCGTAGATATGCCGCAAGAATAAATTCACAAAAAGACCTAACTAAATTCTTATCTGTTGGAGAAAATATATTCATAAATAGAACTGAAAATAGAAATTTAGGGGTAAATAATGCTTTTGGTGGTTTAATTGCAGATGCAATAGCTTACGATCCAATAACAAATATTTATAATGAAGATAAAGACTATGGCTTTGAACAATCTAATTGGGTTCAAAAAGAGTACATCAATCCATTAAGTAGGTTATTTATTGCTAATTCCAAAGGACATTCCGATCAAATAAAAGGAAATGTTTTTGCAGATATTAAACCATTAGAAGGACTTACTTTTCATTCAGATTTAGGGTTAGAATTAACATGGTATAATTTTAGAAGTTTTACACCTACTTACAATTTCCACCCTTCCTTCAATAACCCTGAAAATGATATAGTTCAAGGTTATGGAACAAACCAAACCATTCAGTTTGAAAATTATGCAAATTATAATAAAACATTTGGCGAAAAACACAATACCGACTTTGTAGTAGGTACTTCATACAGAACTTATACAGGCGAATCTGCTGGTGGTTCTAGTTCTAATGTTCCAGAACTAGTACAATTCGATGATAATTGGCAATATATAAATGCAGGGGTTGATACTTTAGATTTAGCCTTTGGAACTGGGGATGTTGAATATACAATGATTTCTTACTTTGGTAGAGTTCGTTATGATTTTAATAAAAAGTACTTGTTTACAGCAACATTACGTAGAGATGGTTCATCAAACTTTGGCGAAAATAATCGCTGGGGTGTTTTCCCATCTTTATCTGCTGGCTGGGTAGTTAGTAAAGAAGCATTTTTTCCAGATACTTTCTTAGATTTCTTAAAATTAAAAGCAAGTTGGGGAAGAAACGGTAACGATAGAATACCTGCTTTAAGTTATGCTGCAACTATTCAAAACGTATTTACATATCCAATAGGGCAAGAACAAGTATTAGCTCAAGGCTCTGCATTAGCAACGCCACCAAACCCTAATATTAAGTGGGAAGAAAGTGAGCAAATAGATTTAGGAGTTGAAATGGAGTTTTTTGAAGGAAAGATAAACTTAGAAGCTGATTTTTACAGAAAAACAACAAAAGACTTGTTAATGTCTGAAGTAATTCCTGGTTACATAGGGGCGACAAATAACCCAATAAGTAATTTAGGGAAAATTAGAAATCAAGGAGTTGAATTAGCAATTGGACATAAATATAGAAAAGGTGATTTTACTTTAAACACCAATTTTACTTATACGCATTTTAAAAATAAGGTTTTAGAAGTTGCAGGTGATGCTGGTTATTTACAAGGTTGGTCTTGGCCAGTAAGAAATACGCCAATTACAAGAATGACAGAAGGTTTTCCCGTAGGACATTTTGTTGGTTACGAAACAGATGGCATTTTCCAATCAATTTCTGAAGTATTTGCCCATATTAACGCAGATGGAGATCCTTTGCAACCAAATGCACAACCTGGTGATATCCGTTTTGTAGATGTAAATAAAGATGGCATCATTAATAGTGATGATATTACAGATATTGGCTCTCCTTGGCCAAAGCATATCTTGGGCTTATCATTTAGTGCTGGTTTTAAAGGTTTCGATTTAAGTGCAATATTCAATTCTCAAATTGGACACCAAATTTATAGAACTTACGAACGTTCAGATGTAACATATACAAATTATCACGAATCTTGGTTAGATAGATGGACACCCACAAATCCATCCGATGAAATGCCTCGTTTGGTTTCAAATGACATAAACAACAACCAAAGACCTTCAGATTTTTATTTAAGTGATGGGTCATTCTTGCGTCTTAGAAATTTACAAATTGGTTATTCACTTCCTAAATCATTGTTGTCAAAAGTTTATCTTCAAGGATTAAGAGTGTATTTTACTGCCAATAATTTACTTACCTTAACTGGATATGAAGGTTTTGACCCAGATATTGGTACAAATGGCTGGATTTTAGACACAGGAATTGACAAGGGATTTTATCCTAGTAATAAATCTTACGGATTAGGAATGTCAGTTACTTTTTAATTAATGCTTAAACAAAAAAACTACACACATAATAGATTGTTTTATTTCCAGTTAATCAATAGGAGTATGAAAAATAGAATTTTTAAATATCCAGTAATTTTAATATGTCTTATAGGGCTTTTCCCAATTGGTTGTTCAGAAGATTTATTAGATGTTGAGCCAGTGAATGAATATCTTTCTAGTAATTATTTTATATCGGAAGGACAAGTTTACGATGCACTAATTGCTGCTTATGATCCAGTTGGATGGTCAATGGCTTACGGACAATGGATTTCAAGCGTGATGTATGGAGAAATTCGTTCAGATAATGCAAATACTGGTGGTGATTCATCAAATAATGATCAACCTGGTTGGCAAGAGTTCGATGATTTTACAAATACTAATACAAATTTAGTTTCACAGCCTATTTATCGTAAAAACTATATAGGTATAGCAAGAGCAAATACAGTTATTGAAGCCTCAAAAGTTGAATCTGAAGTAGTTGACTTGTATAAAGCTGAGGCAAAATTCCTTAGGGCTTATTACCATTTCGATTTATTCAGACACTTTGGTCCAATTCCAATTGTATCCAACGTTTTAGCACCTGGCGATAATGATTTAAGCAGAAATTCAATGACTGAAGTTTTTGAACAAATCACTACTGATTTAGAAGATGCTATTGCTTTGTTACCAGAGTCACATTCAGCTGGAGAAGTAGGAAGAGCTACCAAAGGAGCTGCGTTGGCTTTAGCAGGAAAAGCATACTTGTATTGGGCAGATATGGACGGAGACGATCCAGTAAAATTCAATTTAGCAGCTGAAAAATTACAGCAGGTTGTAGATTTAGGTGTTTACTCACTTGAAGATGATTTTCAATCTTTATTTGGCTTTGGTGTTAAAAATTTAGAAACAGAATCTGTTTTTGAAGCACAACATAGCAATTTATTTCCAAGCGACTGGGTATGGTTTGAAGGAATTGATGGAAATGGAATTATTCAACTTTGTGGAATTAGAGGTTTATGTGATGCACATCCTGATTATATAGCTGGCTGGGGATTCTTATTACCAACCGAGAGCTTGTTTAATCACTTTAAAGAAGATGATACATACAGAAGAGATGTAGCAATTGCAGATGTGGATGAGTTGAATGATGAAATTGTTGCTTCAGGTCAAAGTTGTGGAGTAGTAGTTGATTTAACTCAAAACAACCCAGTTGATTATACTGGTTATTTTCAAGAAAAATATGCAAACTATAAAAGTTATAATGGCAATAACGTAAATGGCGGAACACCAGAGCTTACAAAAGATGGAAATACGTATATAATTAGGTATGCCGATGTTTTGTTAATGCTTGCTGAAGCTTTACACAGAGGAGCTGGAGACGATGTTACAGCAATGCAATATATTGATGTTGTTAGAGAACGTGCTGCTGGTCCTGGGGATAATTTTGGTAACTTTGTTACAGCTCAACAAGCAATGCAACAATACAATTGGTCTTTATTAGAATTAATATGGTATGAACGAAGAGCCGAATTTGCTTGTGAAGGTGATAGATGGTACGATTTAGTGCGTTCTGGGCGTGCAAATGCCTCATTATTTGAAGGCGAAAAAGCCAGTAACTTTTCTGAGCAAAAACTTTGGTTACCTATTTCTTTAGAAGAACAAGCAGTTGCACCCAATTTAACTGAGTTTCCAGATGCTAGTTTGTTTTAACTTTGGGGGCTTTAATTTAGTTTAAAGTATCAATAGGGTAATGTCCTTTATTAAGATATTTCATAAAAAATGATTTTTCAATAACTTATCAAAAAACTAAAAAAATGAAATCAATTTTTTCAACAAGATTCTTTAATTTAAGTTTCTTGCTTTTCTGTGCATTAAGTTGCATTCTTATTGTTTCGTCTTGTAATAAAGATGATGATGGAGGCGATGGAGATGCTGAGGTTATTGCTAGTTTTCAATTTAGTGTTGATGCTGCTAATCCTTTAACGGTTAACTTTATTAATTATTCACAAAATGCTTCTTCACACGCTTGGGATTTTGGCGATGGTAATACTTCAACCGAAACCACAACTTCACACACTTATGCTGAATACGGAACGTATGAAGTAACCTTAACTGCAACGGGAGCTGATGGTTCTACAAGTTCTCAATCAAAAACAGTTACTTTAACAGATCCTGAAGGTGCAGCTTCATTATTGGCTGGGGCTTCAAGTAAAACTTGGTATTTACAGCGTGAAGATGTTGCTTTAGGAATAGGACCTGTTGTTGGGGATTACCAATGGTGGGGCTTTGGAATTAATGCACCTCTTGGTGATCGTCCTTGTGTTTTAGATGACAAATATACTTTTACACAAGCTGGTAAATTTGAATTCGATTCTAATAACACAATTTACATTGATGACACTTCAGTTGGCGGATGGATTGATGGAAACACAGGTGGATGTTTTGAAGAAACTACTGAAAACTTAACCTCTTTTACTGGTGAAGATTTAAGTTCTTATGGAAGTGGAGGAGACTATAATTACACTTATGATCCTTCTACAAGTCAATTAACTATAGATGGTTTGGGTGCTTACATTGGTTTATGTAACAAAACTGAATTAGGTGACAATTATGTTCCACAAACGACTAAAACATATTTTGTAAATAAGTTAGTTGAAGGTGATGTTGCAGATACATTACAGTTAGCAATCTTAGCTTTAGATGGTTCTTTTACTTGGACATTTAACTTAGTAAGTTATGAAAATGAAGCTGATTTACCTGAAATTCCAGCTTCTACACCAACAGCTTCTTTCTCATATACAAATGAAGGAACAACCTATGCTTTCCAAAATTTCTCATCAAATTCTACTTCTTATTCTTGGGATTTTGGTGATGGTAATACTTCAACTGAAGAAAACCCTACACATACATTTGCTGGTGAGGGTGAATATGTGGTGACATTAGTTGCATCAGATGATGAAGGAAACTTAGATACTACAACACAAACAATTATTATTAGTAATGCTGAGTTTTCATCTGCTGCTTTATCTTCTGCTGAAGGAAAAGTTTGGAGGCTGATTAATGATAACGATGCTTATGTTGTAGGACCTGCTCCAGGATCTGGAGAGTGGTATGCCGTTGATGCAGCTACTATGGCAGCACGTGAATGTCAAACCAATGATGAATTTATTTTCTTTGATAATGGAGATTTCAACTACGATGCTAAAGGTGATGTGTTTGCTGATGAATTTATGTGTGGTCCTGTTGATTGTATTGCAGAAGCTGATATTGCAGCAGGTTTTGAATCTTTCGGTTCTGGAAATCACTCATTTAGTATTTCTGGAGAAGGAACAGATGCTACAATAACTGTTTCTGGTTTAGGAGCATTTATTGGTTTCAACAAAGGATTCAATGGTGGAGAAGTAAGCTGTGCTGATGGAAACGTTGCTTCAGAAATTACATATAATGTTATTGATTATGCTTCTGTAGGAGGTAAAGAAGTAATAACAGTTGCTGTTGATATTTCTGGTACTGGAGGTGCTTGGTGGACAATGAAATTAGAGTCTGAATAATCTTATTATAGGATGTTATTGGATTATAAGTCAATAACTTTGTTTAATTAATTGGTGTTTTATAAACCCAATTCTAAACTTTAGAATCAAGACGATATTTAATTTGTTAATTGAATATCGTCTTTTTTTAAATTCAAAATTTGTTAATATGAATTTCATAAATAAGTTTTTATTGCTCAGTGCTTTTTCAATTATTATTGGTATTATAGGATGTAGGAACGATGATGATGGAAATGGAGTATCATTAATTAGTGTAGAATCTTTATCTATAGAAGAAGGCGATGAATTAAATACAATTAATGTAAACATTCGAAGCTCTAATTCAGCTAATCAAGAAATTGTTGTAATTGTATCTACTAAAGATGGTACAGCTAAGGCTGGTGAAGATTATGAAGCTCAAATAAATTATCCAGTCGTAATTCCTATTGGAAATACCTCTGCTATTTTTCCTGTTACTATTTTGGGTGATAAAGCCTTAGAAACAAATGAAACTTTTTTTGTAGAAATTGTTTCAGTTTCTAACGGAGAAATTGCTCAATTGCAAACCGAAATTGTGTTGACAAATGATGATACTGAATTTGGAGAGCTAATTCCAGAAGGTGGGTATGAAACACCAGCCACTTATCCAGATAGAACATTAATTTTTAGTGAAGAGTTTGATGAAGGAACAATAGTTACTAATAACTGGACGCTTGAAACTGGAACTGGTCAGTGGGGATGGGGAAATAATGAATTACAATATTATACCGATGGCAATAACCTAAGTCTTATTAATGGTCATTTAATTCTTGAGGCAAGAAACGAATTTTTTGGAGGAAAACAATATACATCAACCAGAATGAAAACCAAAGGTGCTTTTGATTTTAAATATGGAAGAGTAGATATAAGAGCAGCTTTACCGAAAGGGCAAGGTTTATGGCCTGCCTTATGGATGTTGGGTAGTAATTTTGATTCTGTTGGATGGCCTGAATGTGGTGAAATAGATATAATGGAAATTTTGGGGCATCAACCCAATAAATTATATGGAACAATTCATTGGAAAGCGCCACAAGGTCATCACGCCTCACATGAAGGAAGTACCATTGTTCAAAATACTACTTTTAACGATGAATTTCATGTTTTTTCTATTGAGTGGGATGAAACTTCAATTCGTTGGTTGTTGAATGATCAAGAATACCATTCTATAGGAACAAGTTCTAGTGAATTTGATGCTTTTCATAAAAATTTCTTCTTAATTATGAATGTTGCTGTTGGCGGAAATTGGCCCGGAGCACCAAATGCTTTAACAGAATTTCCACAAAGAATGGTTGTTGACTATGTAAGAGTTTTTCAATAAGAATAAAATTAAAATATTTTGTTAAAATGATTGCTATTGTTTTTTTAACTGAAATGAAGGGTTTAAAATTCACCACAGATTTTATAATTATAAAATCTTGAATTACAATGTAGATACTAGTATGCTACGTCTAATTTTAACAATTAAAGAAACTATTAATTCAAGGTTTAAGAAACAATAGATAGAGTTTTTAACTCGAACACAGTCAACTGTTGTAAA
>JAHDDA010000302.1 GCA_020629595.1 Chitinophagales bacterium | reverse complement strand
AATTGGCTATGCTCTACAAATGGTGAAATTTTACCAGAATGGCAATGCAATGGCACTTTCTTAAATGATTTAACCTTTGTGCAAAGTATATATTCTTGCAATGATGTTACACCTTTAAATGACTTTTTTACCATTGATTTAACTGTTTTATTAGAAGGACAGTGGGATGGCACAGAAATGAATACAAGTATTGCTGAGACAGATTTAATGCCTGCACTTAGCCCTTTTAACAATCTTTCTTGGGATTTTGATGGAATAGATATTTTAGATATAGGTACACAAATAGATGCTACTAGCACAATTCAAGATGTAGAAGCTATATTTAATCAATTCGATGGATTTGATGGTACGGTAGGCACAACTCCTAATATTGATGCTACATTAATTCAATTACCCCCAATGAATGAAATAGTAGATTGGGTACTTATTTCTCTTACAGATGATAACGGTAACATTGTAGAAGAACAAGCGGCATTTTTAAACAACTTAGGTGGAATTTGTAGTCCTTTTGGTGGTAGTTCCATTGTTTTTTATGATGTAAATCCAGAAGAATCTTATTATGTTTCTGTTCATCACGAAGGTCACCTAAGTATTATTAGTAGCCAAAAAGTTTCTAATAACGGTGCTTATGACTTCACAACAGGACAAGATAAAGCTCAAGGAGTTGAACCAATGAAATTTGTAAACGGAGCTTATGTTATGTTTGGAGGTGATTATGATAAAAATGGCATAATCAATAACATTGACTTTAACCAATGGTATGATAATGCAGCAGGCGTAAATGTTTACACACCCGTAGATATTGATGGAAATGGATTAATTAATAATTTAGATTACAATGTTTGGGAGTTAAATAGAAGTAAAATTGGCTCTTTGGGAATTGGAAACTAAAGTAAAATTCCGAAAAACAATTAAATTAAGTTAGAGAAGGTGTTGTAGTTATCAATTACAACACCTTTTTTAGTTTTTAACTATACTTCAAAATACAATTTACAGTTAATGTAACCATAAAACTTCTTCATTAAAAAAGAAAAAAGGAAAAGAACCATACTTGCTCCTTCCCTTTTACAAAACTGCTTTTAGCTATTTCAGTTAGAAAAACTATGCCAATCTAAACTCTGCTTTTACCTCTGAAGTTTCAGCATCTATTTTTTCCAGTTCTTTATTCATTACATAAAACCAAAGCGGTGGAATAGTGCTAAGCAAAATTGAACCAGGATAACCCAATGGTAATTGTGGTGCATTTTCGTGGTGATCTAAAACCTGATACTTTTTACTTGCCAAATAATGATGATCCGAGTGGCGTGTTAATTCATACAACATAATACGCCCCATTTCGTGATTAGAGTTCCACGAATGGCAAGGACGCACTCGTTCATATCGTCCATTAGCCTTTTTCTTTCGGCGTAAACCATAATGCTCAACATAGTTAATCGATTCTAAAAGTAAGAACCCCATAATACCAACGGCTATTGCCAATAAAGTTACTTTCCAACCACACAGCAAAAATACAGTTGTTAAATAAGCAAACTGAATAAGCTGAAACCAAATCATTTGATTGTGAACACTCAAAACTGCTTTTCCTTCACTTTTAAGACGTTCGTTTTCTAAGTGCCAAGCACTAAAATAACCACCAATTACCGAACGAAACCAAAAAGTGTAAAGCAACTCATTTTTGCGTGAACTTGCAGGGTCTAAATCGGTGGCTACATTTTTATGATGCCCTTTGTTGTGTTCTATAAAAAAGTGCATATATAAATTGGGCAACAACATTAATTTTGATAAAAACTGATTAAACTTATCGCTTCTATGTCCCAATTCGTGAGCTACATTTATACTTGCTCCCATGACAATTCCAACCGAAAGCGTTAAACCAACTAATTCAAAAGTAGAAATAGTCTGTGTACTTATTACATACAAATAAGAAAATAAAATTGATAAGAATAAAGGAACGTTTAATTGTAACATCCAATCAAAAATTTGTTGCTTTACTTTCTCATTTTTTACTTCCTTTGTAAAGTTTTCGGTAGATGAACTTAACAACTGATCAAACAACGGAACAAAACCAAAGGCAAAAATTATTGTTGAATATGTCCAATAACCTTTGAAAACAAGACCAGCAAAAACGAAAACAGCTGGCAAATAGGCAAAAAGGTACTTTAAATCTTTCATAAATCGAACTTTTTTACCAAATATAGTTCGATTTTGTTTGAAATACAAATTATATGGGTAGAAAATCGACCACAAAGACAAGAAAAGATAAATCTAAAAAAACAGAGCAATGGGCAAATACACTTTTACCAAAGCTAAAAAGTTTAAGCCTAAAGAGCCTAACAATGAATGAAATTGCCCAATTAATTGGTAGAAGTAAATCTACCGTTTACGAGTATTTTAAAACAAAAGAAGAAGTTTTTGAATATATGGTTCAGTTACAGTTAGACAAATTAGCTAATTATACAAGTATTATAAACTTGGAAGACGATAACCTAATTGAACAGTTTGAAAACTTTATTTTATTTCTGGGAGCAGGTGTTTCCAATATTTCGTACCATTTATTAAATGAGTTGCAACAAGATTTCCCTGAAATTTGGGGAAACATAGCCGTTTTTATAAATGCAATGCTCAACGATTTAAAGTTATTTTATGAAAAAGGAATAGCCTTACAACAATTCAAAAACATTTCGCCCGAATTAATGATTAGAATGGATGCTATCTTTGTTTTTCAAATTATTACCGATGAAGATTTTTTCAATACAACCAATATTAGTCTAGAACAATTGGCAAAAGATTATCTACGATTAAGATTAGAAGGCGTGAAAAACTAACAATAAATCAAAAATAGTGGCAGTAACTCAAATGTAAGGCTAAGAACGTTTTGGTCAGGAGACTGTGCGTCCCAGACCAAAACAGGTGTTTTCCTCTGCTGTGTCTCCTGAACAGCAGGTATTTGACTGAAATATACTGATTTTTTATCAAAATAACTATCAACCATACTTCTGCTTCACCACCAAAACAGTTAATTTTATACTTTGTTATCAATATTAAAAAATAGTATGTACAAAATAGCTTATCTAACAATTTTAATAGCACTATTATTTACGGCTTGTAATAAAGACGATTCCACAACAAACAATGAAATACCAGTAGTTAAAACTGAATCTTCCTATACTGTAATGGTAAATGAGGATATTGTGTATGC
>JAHDDA010000301.1 GCA_020629595.1 Chitinophagales bacterium | reverse complement strand
TCTTCTTTGGGGTAATATCCTAAAGTTGGCGAAATTTGAGTAAACAAAATCATTACACCTATGGCAGTCATAAAACCCGATACAACAGGATAAGGAACATATTTTATGTAAGTTCCAATTCTAATAAAACCTAAACCAATTTGAAATAAACCCGCCAAAAGAAAAACGCCTAAAATTACTGGTAAAGCCTGGGAAATATCGCCATTATTTTGGCTTATAATTACGGCAATAACGCCCATACTTACGGCTGTCATTGGTGCTGTTGGTCCTGAAATTTGGGTATTTGTTCCACCAAATAAAGCTGCAAAAAAGGCAATAACAATTGCTCCATACAAGCCAGCAGTAGCACCTAATGCAGTACTTTCACCAAATGCTAAGGCAAGGGGCAATGCTACAATTCCAGCAGTTAAACCACCTAATAAATCATCTTTTATATGAGAAAAATCAAAGTTGATCATTGTTTTAAATTAGTTTCATTTAAAAATAAAAATTAGCTCAAATAGGTAACAATAATCCTATTTGAGCTATTTGGTTCTTTACAACAAAATTTATAAGGCACTGCAATTACTTATCCATCAAATCTAGATTGAATGTCGCTTAATTCTCCTTTAGGAATTGCTGAAATTAATCTTTGGGTATAAGCCTTTTGAGGATTCATATAAATTTCATCAGCAGGTCCCATTTCTTCAATTTGCCCTTTATTCATCACTATCATTCTATCACTCATAAATTTAACTACGGATAAATCGTGCGAAATAAAAATATAAGTTAGATCTAACTTTTCACGAAGTTCAATTAATAAATTTAATACTTGTGCTTGTACAGAAACATCTAATGCTGAAACAGATTCGTCACATATAATAAACTTAGGATTTAAGGCTAGCGAACGTGCAATACAAATACGCTGGCGTTGCCCCCCTGAAAACTCGTGTGGGTAACGATTGAAATGATGAGGCAATAAACTTACTGTTTCCAATAGTTCAATTACTCTATCTTTTCGTTGTTTATCATTATCGTAAACGCTATGAACTTGCATTGGTTCCATAATGGCGTTTCCAATGGTAATTCTTGGGTTTAAAGAAGAATAAGGGTCTTGGAAAATAATTTGCATTTCTTTTCTCAATTCCTTCATTTCTGGTTTTGTAATTTCTAATATTTTTTTGTCTTTATACGTTACAGAACCATCATAAGCAGGTGCAAGACGTAGAATAGTTCTACCCAAAGTAGTTTTACCACAACCAGACTCACCAACTAAGCCTAAAGTTTCTCCTGGGTAAACATCGAAACTTACATCGTTTACTGCTTTTACATAATCGGTTACTTTGCCAAAAAAGTTTTTTTGACTTGGAAACCAAGTTTTTAAATTTCTGACTTGTAAAAGTGGTTCTTTTTTTTCTAGTTCTACTAAACGTTGTGCGTGTTCAGCACCTGAAATTTCATACTTTGCCAACATTTCATCTACTGATGCATCTATCTGTTGCATCTCTCCTTTTTCATTGGTTGACATAAAATCACCTACGGTTGGCAATTTTGACAAACGTTTTCCAAGTGGTGGACGACAAGCTAAAAGCCCCTTAGTATATGGGTGTTGTGGATTTTGGAAAATTTCTAAAACTGAACCTTGTTCTACAATATTTCCTCTATACATTACTATTACCCTATCAGCAATTTCGGCAATTACACCTAAATCGTGCGTAATAAACATTATTGAAGCATCAATTTCAGACTTTAAGTCATTCATTAACTTCAAAATAGTTTTTTGTACAGTTACATCAAGTGCTGTTGTTGGCTCATCGGCAATAAGTATTTGAGGATCGCATGACATTGCCATTGCTATCATTACTCTTTGCTTTTGACCACCTGAAAGTTGATGTGGATATGATTTAAAAATTCTTTCTGGAGTTGGTAACTGAACTTTTTCAAAAAGCTCAATAGTTTGGCGTTTTGCCTCTGCAAAATCAACTTTTTTATGTAAGCGTATTGCTTCAACTACTTGATTCCCACAAGTAAAAACTGGGTTTAGAGAGGTCATTGGTTCTTGAAAAATCATAGAAATTTCATTCCCACGATATTTTCTCATTTCATCAAGCGGAACGTTTACTAAATCTACTGCTTTACCTTCTCTGTTGTGATAAATAATTTCACCGCCTGCAATAAAACCTGGAGGGTTTGGAATTAATCGCATTACCGATAGCGAAGTTACTGACTTTCCAGAACCAGACTCACCAACAATACCTACTGTTTCACCTCTATCTAAATGAAAACTAACATTATTTACGGCTTTAACTAAACCTTCTTCTGTTTTAAAATGTGTTTCAAGATTATTTACTTCTAGTAATCTACTCATTGTCTAAAATTATTCTTGGAATAAATTGACTTTTAATTATTTTAATTCAATATAATTGTTATCACAAGTTTGTAAACTATTTACTTTGCAGTTCATTTACATTTAGTAATAATCAAACTATTCATTAAAATTTAAAATCTTTCACAATATAAAGTTTTCTTAATCTAAAAAAGAAATTTGTGAAAATTTTAAAAAGTAGAATTTAAAATTTATGGCTAAAATTAAAACTCTACCTCTTTTCCCTTTAAATTTTGTTGCTTTTCCTGGCGAAATTGTTAATCTTCACATTTTTGAAGACAGATATAAAGAATTAATTAACGAATGTGTTAATGAAGATAGTGATATAAATTCTTTTGGTTTACCAGCCTATTTAGATAACCGAATAAAGGATTTCGGAACTGAAATGGAAGTTATTGAGGTTGTTAAAAAATATGATGATGGTAAAATGGACATTAGAGTAAAAGGATTGTCGATTTTTAGAATTATTGAATTCTATCAGTTAATGCCTTTTAAAAAGTATGCTGGCGCTAAGGTTTCATTTCAAAATAATGTATTTGAAACAGACTTAATGCTTCAAGAAAAAATGCGTTCTTTATTAGAAGAACTTTTTGAAGAAGTTGGATTAAGGAAGGAGTTAATGGAGTTCAATTCTTATAGTGTTGCTCATTATATTGGCTTAACACTTAAACAAGAATATGAGTTATTGGGTACATTTTCAGAAGATAAAAGACTTGAATTTATTATAAATCACTTAGAAAAAGTAATTCCATCGGTAAGGAAGACTAGAGAAATAAAAGAACAGATTTTAATGAATGGGCATTTTAGGCATTTAAAACCTCCTTTTTAATCAAAAATAGCCCAAAAGCT